>JAOZUP010000118.1:0-562 GCA_029938595.1 Thermoanaerobaculales bacterium
GCCTCTGAACCAGAGCCCTGAAGGGGCGACAGACGACGCCAGCGTCGTGAACTCCAGCCATTGGTTTCCGGTTGTCTGTCGCCGCTTCGCGGCTTGTCGTTTTTTCCTCAACCTGATCCTGGGGCTGACGCCCCAGGCTATGAGTGTTTCGCCGCTTCGCGGCTCCGCGCCCAGAGACCTCAGCTGACACCCAATTTCACGGTCTCGTGGCACGACGGTGTGAGGAATGCAGTCTGCGTCACGTGGTTCTGGTAGGCTGCGGTCATGAGACAGCATTTCGATTTTGCACGTTTTATCACCCTGCTTATTCTGGGTGCGGCCGTGATCTCGGCCGCTCCCGCCGGCAGCGAGGAGCGGACCATGAATGAGGAGATCGCCGCCGCGGCGACCGAGATCGAGGCGCAGCTCATCGAGGCGCGGCGCTGGTTCCACCAACACCCGGAGCTCTCGAACCGGGAGGTCGAAACCGGCGCGGAAATCGCCCGTCGCCTGGAGGCCATGGGGTACGAGGCGCAGACCGGAGTTGCTCACAACGGCGTGGTGGCGGTGCTCGAGGGCGATT
>JAOZUP010000118.1:572-10061 GCA_029938595.1 Thermoanaerobaculales bacterium
CCGACCGATCGACACACGCCGGGGTGATGCACGCCTGCGGTCACGACGTCCACACCACGGTCGGCCTCGGCGCCGCCGAGGTTCTGATGAAGCTCAAGAGCCGGCTGCACGGAACGGTTAAGTTCATTTTTCAGCCCGCCGAGGAGGGCCCACCGCCGGGCGAGGAGGGCGGCGCGAAGCTCATGATCGTCGAGGGTGTCCTTGCCGACCCCGCGCCCGAAGCGATCTTCGGGCTGCACGTGATGCCGATCGCCGAGGCCGGTTTTGTCGGTCTCCGGCCGGGCGGGTTGATGGCCGCCGGCGACCGCTTCACAATCACGATCCACGGCCGCATGACCCACGGCTCCGCACCGCATGACGGAATCGACGCGGTCTACGTGGGATCGCAGGTGGTGGCCGCTCTGCAGGCCCTCGCCTCGCGCGAGATCGATGCCAGAAAGTCGCTCGTGGTCTCGGTCGGCACGTTCAACGGCGGCAGACGGTGGAACATCATCGCCGGCAAGGCGGTGCTCACCGGCACCGTCCGCACCCTCGACGCCGAGACCTGGGCCGAGATCCCAGAGCGTTTTGAACGCATCGTGGCCGGGATCTGCGAGGCCAACCGTGCAACCTACGAGCTCGAGTACGAGCGCATCGCACCCGTGGTGGACAACGACACCGGGTTGGCGGCCTTCGCCGTAGAATCGCTGTCGCGCAGCCTGGGTGCGGACCACGTGCTCGAGGTCCCGCCGATCATGGCGGCGGAGGACTTCGCCTACTTCCAGCAAAAGGTACCCGGGGTGTATTTCTTCCTCGGGGTCGCCAACGCCGCCGAGGGCTGGACCGACTACGTTCACACCCCAACCTTCCGTCCCGACGAGTCCGCCATCGTCACCGGGGTGACGGCTGCAGCCTCGCTGCTGGCAGACTTCACGGCGGCGGATCAGAATTGAAGACCCGGGTCGCCATCGTCGGCGGCGGCATCACCGGCCTTGCAGCCGCCGCCTGGCTCGAGCACGATCACAGGATCGATGATCTCCTGGTCATCGAGTCCTCGAGCAGGGCCGGTGGCAAGATCCGTTCCGAGATCGATGCCGGATACACCGTCGAGTGGGGGCCGCAGGGATTCCTGGACAACGCTCCCGACACCCTCGAGCTGACCCGCATCCAGGGTCTCGGTGACGCCCTGGTGCAGGCCGACGAAGGAGCGGCCGACCGCTTCATCCTCCGCGGCGGGCGATTGCGCCGGGTCGCCGCCTCGCCGCTCGCCTTCATGCTCTCCGACATTCTGCCCCTCGGCGGCCGCCTGAGGCTGATCGCCGAGCCCTTCGCCCGCACCCGCCCCGACCACGACGAAACGGTCTTCGACTTTGCCCGCCGCCGCATCGGCCGCCGTGCGGCCGAGGTCCTGGTGGACGCCATGGTGACCGGGGTCTTCGCCGGAGACTCACGAGAGCTGTCGCTCGCCGCCACCTTTCCCAGGATGGCTGCGATGGAGGCCGAGCACGGTTCGCTGACCCGAGCCATGATCGCCAAGATGCGTGCGGCACGACGCGAGGGCGCGCGGTCGGGCGGACCCTCGGGGCCGGGCGGAACGCTGACCAGCTTCTCGGGCGGCATGGCCCGCCTCCCTGACAGCCTGGCCGAGGGCCTCGGAGATCGGCTCCTTCTCGGGCGAGGCGTGCAGAAGCTCCAGGTGGACGGCGAAAGCTTCATCCTGACCACCGATGCGGGGGACATCGAGGCGCAATCCGTCCTCCTCACCCTCCCCGCAGAGCGCGCGGCGCGTCTGCTCGAGAACACCGCGCCCGCGGCCGTGAAGCCCCTTTCAGAAATCCCGACCGCCCCAATTGCGGTAGTCATGCTGGCATACGACGCCAACGCGTTCGGGCGGCCCGTGCACGGCTTCGGCTTCCTGGTACCCCGCGGCGAGGAGCCGGGTCTGCTCGGCACCCTCTACTGCCACGACATCTTCCCGGGCCAGGCCCCTACGGGATCGCTCTTCCTCCGCGCCATGGTCGGCGGCGCCCGCGCACCCGCAGCCGTCGCTCTCGACGACGACGAGCTGATCGCGCTGGTGCGGGCCGCGCTCGAGCGCATCCTCGGCGCCGACCCAGAGCCCGATCGAGTGTGGACCATGCGCTGGGAGAAGGGCATTTCGCAGTACACGGTCGGTCACCTCGACCGCGTCGCCGCCGCCGAGGAGGCGGCCGGCAACGCCGGCATCGAGCTCGCCGGATCACCCTACCGAGGCGTCTCGGTCAACGATTGCATCAAGCAAGCGAGGGTGGCAGCGACGCGAGTCGTTCAGCGACTGCGTCGCTGAGTTTTGAGTTCTTAGTTTTGAGTTTTGAGTTTTCCCACACCCACCCATAAGAAACCCGCAGATCACGCAGATTGACGCAGATAGGTCTTTCTATATTGATCTGCGTTATCTGCGTTATCTGCGGGTAAATTTGGGCGGGTGGGTGGGTCAATGCGACGCGTTGATCACTACCGCGGCGACTGCAAGCCAGATCACGACGCAGATCAGCAGCGGGCGGTCGGTGAGGAGGACGCGGGTGGGGCTGCCTCCGAGCTCGTGTTTGTGGAGCAGGTAGAGATAGCGGAAAAGGCCGTAGAGAACTATCGGCACGGTCGCCAGCAGTCCCTCCGAGCCAACCTTGGCGACGGTGTCCGGAGCCACGGTGTAGAGGGCATAGGCGAGCACGGTCGCACCGAGGACGACGCTGATCGCCTGGTCCACCATCGGCAGGGTGTAGTGGCCGAGGACCACCCGGTGGTTGCCGGCCTCGTCGCCAAGCAGCGCCAGCTCGGAGCGGCGTTTGCCGAGCGCCAGGTAAAGGGCCAGCAGGTACGCAACGAGGAGGATCCAGTGCGACACCGGCACGTCGATGGCGACCGCCCCACCGACTACGCGGAGCACAAATCCCGCCGCCACCACCAGCACGTCGAGGAAGACCGCCCGCTTGAGCACCGCCGAGTACAGGAGCACCAGCGCGACGTAGGCGACGACCACTGCAGGAAACCAGCCGCCGAGCCAAACGGCGATGGCGATAGCCGCCGCCGTCAGCATTACCGCCACGGCCAGAGCTGTCGCGACCGAGACCTCGCCCGACGCGATGGCACGGTTCTTCTTGATCGGGTGCGAGCGGTCGGCCTCGCGGTCGATCACATCGTTGATCAGGTAGACGGCAGAGGAGGCGGCGCAGAAGGCGGCCACCGCGGCCAAGCTCCGCGCCCAGGCCACCGGATCGTGCACCAGCCCCGAGAACACGATCGGCGCGAGCACGAATCCGTTCTTGAGCCACTGCTCGGGCCGCATGCTGCGAATGAGGGCGAGAGTCTTCTCGGTCACCGTTCCATTCTATCCCGTGCCCACCCAGTTACTGGCGGGCCCACGAATATTCCGGGACGCCGTAGGCGGGTCGTTCACGGCCCGCCGCCCGGGATCTTCCGGGCAGCATCGGGTTTGAAGCATCCGACGAGATTCAGGTGGCGGGCCCTGAAGGACGCGCCTACGGTTTCTTGAGACGATCGTAACGATCAGGAGCCGGAAGAGAATCCGAGATTCGAAATCTCTGGATGGGGTTGTGCGGGCATTCCTAATTCCTAATTCCTAATCCTGCGCGTCCTGCTAGGATGCGCTTTGCGGAGGCCCTGCATGTACCGGACCCGAATCGCTCTCCTCGCTCTGCTCTGTCTGCCTCTGACGGCCTGCTTCGAGGAGCCGATCCGCGAGCATCTCCATCTATCCCTGCGTGGTGACGGTCCGGTCGTCGTCACGGTCGTGCAGGAGGTGACGCCATCGAACGACATCGGCGACAACCCCGAGCTCACCGATCGTCTCGAGGAGTCGCGCGACACGATCGACTACAGCCTCGACCCGTGGAGCCAGCGCTTTGCTCTGCTCGAGCCGCTGGCCGAGCACGTCAGCATTGAACGAGTCGACGGGGAGCTGCGGCGTTCGATCCACAGCGGTGTTCTCTCCTCGTTCGACGAGGTGCTGCGAATGGTCGAGGCGGACGGGCTCACCGGTAGCCTCGAAGTCGTCGACGGCACAGCGGAGCTCGAGCTCTTCCCCACAGGCGGGTCCCGCGCGACCTACACCCAGAGGCAGGATACCGACCGCCTCCTCAGCGAGTGGTCGGCTGTGCTGGCCGTTTATTTTGAGTCCGTTGTCGCCCTCTATGCTCATCTCGACGAGCAACCCAATCGGGCGGTGCCGTGTTTCGCCCACATCTTCGACAAACACGAGGGCCTGGGAAACACCGGACCTCTCGAACCGGTCGAGGAGAATCTGGTCGTGCGGGTCAAGGACGCCATGGAAGAGGTCGCCTTCGCCCTCATGGTCCCGAGCGGCCAGGCGTTCTCGCTCAACGAGCTGACTCGGCTCGTCTACGACCCCTTCCCGGCCCGCCTGACAATCGCAGTGATTGGAGAGGTCCTGGGGTCGGAAGGGCTCGAGGCCGGCGCCGATTTCTTCGATCGGCCGCCAGTGGACGGGTGGAACGCGCTCAAATCGCTCGAGGGGCGTTGGATATCGCCCGATCTCGTGACTGCGGCCGCCGCCCCGGTGTCCGACGACCGTCAGCCGGACCCGGATATCCTCGTTCTCGCCTCGACGCCGCGGCGCTATTTCCCGCCGCCGGACGCGGCCGAGGTGGAGTCGGCGATCGTCGCCGGGCTGGTTCCCGAGGAGATGCTGCGACTGGTCTGGCGGCCGCCGCCGACCGCTGACGCCGACAAGGAATCGGTGGACTGGTTGGCGGTGATGGCGAACGCCGAAACCTCGGTCCCCGACTGATCGGCAGCCTTCCGCCCCAGCGCCCGCACTTTGTGAATGGCGAAGGCTGCCACCCACAGCAACGAGCTTGCGACGTGGACCCAGATCCAGGTGCGCCGCCACCCGGGATCGACGGCCACCTGGAGGAGATAGCCCGACGCCACCATCGGCAGGAAGAGCGCCAGCAACCCGAGACCGGAGGTGCGTCCGCGGCGGCCGTTACGGAGCTTGGCGATGGCGTGGACACTCCAGATCACACCGATCGCAAATACCAGCAGCGGCGCTGAGAGCACGTGCAGGTGTTGTACCAGGGGCTGCCACGGGTGGTTGACCACCGCCCACTCGTCGGCCGGCTCGACCAGGTAGCGCATCCAGGCGTAAACCAGACCGGTGCCGCAGACCGCCAGGTTGGCGAGATGGAGAAAGACCGCTTGGCCGCGGCTCACTGAGAGCTCTCTTCAGCCATCACGGCGTGGAGCGCCAGTACCCGTCGCACCGCCTCGGTCGTGGAGCGGGCGGTGAGGGTGGCGCCTGTCACCGGCCGGATATCGCGTTTGAGGGCGAGGTCGTCGTCCAGCTTCTGCCCCTCGTACTGTTCGTACCACGCCTTGCGGGGCATGTACTCCAGCGGCTCGCGGAAGGTCACGACCTCCACCCGTCGCACCGTACCGTCCGCGTCGAGCACGACCATCACAGTCTCCGGCAGGGTGCGCACGCGATGGGTGTCGAGGTAGGCCCACCCGCGCACGGCGCCGTCGGCGCCCCTCGCCACATAGCGCGTGGCAAGCGAGCTCGACACCTCGGCGCCGCTATCATCGGCAACCCTCCTCCGCTGCTCGTCGCTCAGAAAGAGCGTCTGCCTCTCGGTGGCCGCATCCGGAAAGGCCAGCGCCAGCGCCTCATCGACGGTGATCAGGACCGTGGCCCACGCAGCGCCCCACACCAGGAGCGCCGCGCACGCAACGATCCAACGGAACCCCAATCCTCTCTTCAAAAGATGTAGCCCATCGAAAGGTTGAACTGGTTGACCCCGGTTTCCGCCTGGTTGCCGACACTCTGGTACTCGGCCTTGAAGACCAGCTGCTCGATCGGTTGGTAGGCGAGCCCGAGCGTGAAGATCTCCTGATCGTTGGCCGGGTCGGCCGACCAGCCCTCGGGCACCTCATGCTGGGTGTTGATCTGCTCCCAGCGCAGGTAGGGCGTGAGAGAGCTCTTGCCGCGCCCCGCCAGCACATCGAACCCGGCCTGCAGATACCCGCCCTCGAGAGTCTCGCCCACCGATTCAACCCCCTCATAGCCGAGGGCTTCGTTGAGGCGAGCGATGTCGTCAAGCTCGGCACGGGCCCAGAGACCGCGCAACTCGAGGCCTCGGTAACGGTACTCCACGTGCAGATCAAAGATCGAGGTTCCGACCGGAATCGAGTCCCCGCCCGCGTCCTCGAGGTCCTGGCCGGAGTCGCCGAAGTAACCCGCGAGACCCGCCGTCAGCCCCGGAACGGCGGTGTAGTCGAGGCGGCCAACCCAGGCGAAGTCCTCGGCCTTGGCCTTGGCCCCCTTCTGGCGGCCCCCGCGCAGCCCACCGGCCGAAAACTCCGAGGCGTCGAGACCGTTGACCACATAGGTTCGGTAGTTGAAGCCGCCCAGCACGCCGTACGCGCCGATGCCGTTCTCGCGCCAGGTGGTGGGAATGATCCGGCGTTCGGTCTGTGGACGAACGGCTCCGAGATAGACCGTCGGCTCGTGGAGTTCATTAAGCCAACCCATGGGAAGGAGTACGAGACCGGCGCGCAAGTTGAGCTGTTTACGGTAAAGATAGTCGAGGTACGCAAACTCGACCGACACCGAACCTCCGTTCGAGGTCGATGCGTGCTCGTACTCGATCTCCGAGTTGAATACCCAGCTGTCGGAGAACTTGTAGCCGAAGTAGAAGACCGCTCGCAGGAAATCGAAGCGGTCGGTCTTGTCTGCGGGCACACCGTCCTCGCGCTCGTCGTCGAAGAATTCGAGTAGGGCCTCGCCGTATCCGCCGATTGATACCCCTTGCTCCTTGGCGTAGACCTTCGACGCCGCTGGCCCAAGCCCTGAGTACTCACCGTCTCGGCTGACCGTCACCGATGCTTCTCCGACCTTCAGGTTCTCGACCTCCTCGGCGAGGATCTCGAGCCGCCGTTCGATCTCGGCGAGCCGCTGCTCGGCCAGCCCCGCCGCGCGCAGCTCCTCAATCGCCGCCCTGAGCTCCGCTACCTCGCGCTCGAGCTCCTGCAGCCTGTCGTCATCGGGCGTCGCGCCCGCTACCGGAACACTCATCCAGCACATGACACACATAATAGTGAGAATCAGTCCACTTCTCATCAAATTTCGACAAAACATGCCTTTGTCTCCTCGTCTGCTTCTATTTGGTTGTGTTCGGTGACTCCCGTTGCAAATACGAGATGGTTCCCTCGGACGCGACCAGCCGGCCGCGAAGACCTGCCGTTGCGGTGAGCTTCGTCGTCGTCCCTCCGCCTTCGGCAAACACGGCCTCGATTCCCATGTTCGCGAGCAGCCACTCGGCGCCCCTCCCCGGTCCCATGACATAGAGAGCCGTCGCCAGGCAATCGGCCGTCACCGGATCCCCCGCGACCACCGTGACCGCTCCCCAGCTCGGCACCGGACGCCCGCTCAGAGGGTCGAGGAGATGTCCGAGTTCGACGCCGTCCACCACCATCCCACGCTCGGAGTTGCCCGAGGTGGCGGCTGAACCCGAGTCCAGAGACAGGCGGGCCACGTCGCGGTTTCTTTGCCGGGGATCGGCGATCTTCACCCATTGATCCTCACAACCGCCGGCCACCTGGACCTGACCGCCGAAGTTCATCACCACGCAGGACGCACCGGCCGCCAGCGCCGCCGCGGCGGCCTCGCGGAGGGCAACCCCTTTGCCGAAACCGCCCTCCTCGATGCCGAAACCCGCGACGGATCGGGAGCCGGCTCCCGATCCGAGAACAAGGTGATCGAGACCGGCCGCAGCCCGCGCAGCCGCCAGTTCGGAGGCGGACGGCTCTTTCCCCCGGCCCCGGAGATCCCACGCTTCAACGAGACTGGAGAGACCCGGGTCAAACGCGCCACCAGTCTCCAACCACCAGCGGCGAACCTCGCGCAGGTCCGCCTCGAGCTCCGGGGAGAGGCTGATCTCCGTCCCGGATGCGGATCGGTTGAATCGACTCAGCTCCGAGTCCTCTCGCCAGGTGGATAGCCGGCGTTCGACCTCATCGACCGCATCGAGGAGCGATTGCGAGGCGGCGAGAGCCGTCCCCCGGTCCCGGGCCGAGACCGTCGTCTCGAGCACGGTCCCCATGACCGCGACCCGCCGCGAGAGCTCGATTTCACTCGCACCGGCTCCGAAGGTGGTGATCGCAACGATCACAGGAACCAGCCACACCCACCCGGCATGAGGAAGCCGGGCATTGTGGATGACCACGGATATGACGTTCCACCGACACATAAGACATTGAATATTAAGGACTTCGGACAGTATTGTCAAATTCATGAAAAGAGGTTTGAAACGCTTCCTACTCTCAATACCATCGCCCTCGAATGGACCAGGAATCGATTCTGATAGAGTTCGGCCTGAATTTCTCACCACCTCGCGTCGCGAGGCCCGCGAGATGTCGTGAGATGTGACGTTTTCGACCTGAGGGGCGCGGAGGCGTACTTGACAGTACGTCGAGCACCCCGAAGCGAGAAAACTTCGCAGATTGCGGCATATCGCGGGCCGCAGCAGCGACGTGGTGAGAAATGCAGGCTAAGCGCGATAACACGCAGAGGAGAAAACCCGTGGCCGACGAACAGAATTCCGTATTTCCCCCCAAGAAGGACATCGCCGAACGTGCACACATCGGTTCGCTCGACGAGTACCAGCGCCTCTACAGGCAGTCGCTCGACGAACCCGAGAGTTTTTGGGCGAAGCAGGCCGAGCGCCTCACCTGGTTCCACCCCTGGAACACGGTGTTCGACCACGACTACGAAAACGTGGATTTCGGGTGGTACCTCGGTGGCCGCCTCAACGCCTGCTACAACTGCGTCGACCGCCACCTCCACGAACGCGGCGACCAGGATGCCATCATCTGGGTCAAGGACGAACCGGGCGAGTACGAGCACATCACCTACCGCCAGCTCAAGCACGAGGTGAGCCGGGTTGCGAACGTTCTCCGCTACCACGGGGTGCGGCGCGGCGATCGGGTGTGCATCTACATGCCCATGATCCCGGAGCTCGCCTACACCATGCTTGCCTGTGCCCGCATCGGCGCGGTCCACTCGATCGTCTTCGGCGGCTTCAGCGCGGAGTCGATCCGCGACCGCATCCTCGACGCCGGGGCGAAGATGGTGGTGACCGCCAACGAGGGACTGCGCGGCGGCCGCACGCTCCCCCTCAAGGAAACCGTCGACCGCGCCGTCGAAGGCCTCGACTTGGTGGAGACGGTGCTCGTGGCCCGCCGCACCGACGCCGAGGTAGAGATGAAACCGGGCCGCGACCACTGGCTCGACGAGGAGTGCCGCCGCCAGCGCTCCACCTGCACCTACGAGTGGATGGGGTCGGAGGACCCGCTCTTCATCCTCTACACCTCCGGCTCCACCGGCAAACCGAAGGGGGTGCTCCACACCACCGGCGGCTACATGGTCTATGCCGCCATGACCCACGAGCTGATTTTCGACTACCAACCGGGAGACGTGTACTTCTGCGCCGC
>JAOZUP010000510.1:0-338 GCA_029938595.1 Thermoanaerobaculales bacterium
TCCGACCAGGTGATCGGTGCTCCGGAGACGCCATCCGCCAGCGGCGGATCAACCGCCGCCACCGGCCAGGAGCCCAGCAGGAAGATGAGGGCGAGCAAGAGGAGACACCTTCTCATGGGGAGAGTATAACCGGGCTCTCATCCCTTGCCCGTCTCCGTCTCCGGCTACGCCCTTCCAGCGGCGAGGGGGTTCGTTCTTCGGCGCGCTGCCGCGGGAGGATGCCAGGCACGCCGACATGATGTTGAGGACAACATCATACCGGGATGCCAGGCACCTCCGGGGGAGGCGTCTGCGGCGCGCCGACTGTCGGTTCCAGATGGAGGGTGCAAGTCGGTGGA
>JAOZUP010000510.1:348-2804 GCA_029938595.1 Thermoanaerobaculales bacterium
CGACAAGACGTTGAGGACAACGTCAGGCACCTCCGGTGAAGGCCCCTCCGGTGAACGCGCACATCCCGCGTACCGGATTGATGCGCAGCCATTCCGAATTCAGGATTCCAGAAAATCTGCGTTTATCTGCGTCATCTGCAGTTTCTCCCAGGGGTGGACGTGCGGCATTCCTAATTCCTAATTCCTAATTCACCGCCTGTTTGCCGAAGTGCGGCAAAACCTTTACACTCGCCTCAGGAGGCGTAATGGCCGAAACCACCGCACATACCGGAAACGGTTTTGATACCGATGTTGCGATCGTCGGATCGGGATTCGGCGGCTCGGTCGCCGCCCACCGCCTGACCGAGAAGGGCTACAGCGTGAAGGTGCTCGAAAAGGGCAAGCGCTGGCGCCCGGATGACTTTCCCAAGAGCAATTGGAACATCCGTAAGGCCTTCTGGTTCCCGTACATCGGCTGCAGGGGAATTTTTGGAATACGGCTCCTCCGAGAGGCCATGGTACTGCACGGTATCGGCGTCGGAGGCGGCAGCCTGGTCTACGCCAACACCCTGTTCGAAGCGCCCGATCGGGTGTGGGACGACCCACAGTGGAGGGGGTTGGAGGACTGGCGGGCGATCATTCCGGAGCATTACGCCACCGCCCGCCGCATGCTCGGCGTGGTCGAGACCCCCAAGCTGGGGCCGGCAGACGAGGCCCTTCGCCGCGCTGCGGCGCGACGCGGCAAGGAGGACACCTTCCGAAATACGCCGGTCGCCATCTACTTTGGCGATCCAGACGTCACGGTGCCGGACCCGTATTTCGACGGCGAGGGACCCGAGCGAACCGGCTGCACCTTCTGCGGCGGCTGCATGGTGGGCTGCCGTAACGGTGCCAAGAACACCCTCGACAAAAACTACCTCTACCTCGCCGAAAAGGCCGGCGCCGAGATCATTCCCGACACCAGGGTGGACCTGGTCGAGGCGCTGCCGACGGGCGGCTACCGGCTCCGCTGGCGGAAAAAGCGGGGTCTTTTCTCCTCCACCACAGGAACCGTGACCGCCCGTACCGTCGTCTTGGCTGGCGGTGTGCTCGGGACCGTGCCGCTGCTCATGGAGTGCAGGGAGACGGGCGCTCTCCCCCACCTTTCCGATCAGATCGGCAACATCGTTCGCACCAACTCCGAAGCCCTCCTCGGTGTGACCTCGAAGAGCCGCAAGGATCTCTGGGAGGGCGTTGCCATCGCCGCCAAAGTCGAAATCGACGAGCAGACCCACTTCGAGTGCGTTCGCTTCCCGAAAGGTTCGGATGTGATGCTGCTCCTCGGCACCCTCCTCACCGACGGGGGCCCCGGCGTGCCGCGCCAGCTGCGCTGGATCGGCAACATCCTGCGCCACCCGATCGACTTCCTTCGTACCTTGAAACCTTGGGGCAAGGCGGGGTCGGGCGTCGTCCTGATGGCCATGCAGACGGCCGATAACCACACCCGGATGGTGCGCAAGCGGCAGTGGCTGTGGCCCTTCAGCCGCACCCTCACCACCAAACCCGACCCGAACCAGCCCGGAATCCCCTCATACATCCCGGTCGCCAACGAGATCGCCCGCGAGTTGGCGAAGGAGCTCGACGCCATCCCGCAATCGACTCTCAACGAGGTCCTTCTGGACACCTCCACCACCGCCCACATCCTCGGCGGCTGTGGCATCGGCCGCGACCCCGACCACGGTGTTATCGACTCCTCGGGCCGGGTCTTCGGCCACGACGGGCTCTACGTCATGGACGGCTCGATGATCGGCGCCAATCTCGGGGTGAATCCATCGCTGACCATCACCGCGTTGGCCGAGCATGTGTGCAGCAGGATTCCAGCCAAGGGCGAATTGGGAGTTAGGAATTAGGAATTAGGAATGTCGGCCATTCCGGACTAATTTCGGATTTCGGATTTCGGGTTGTCGGAAGCGCCTCGGGAGACGGTCCGCGTTCACCGGAGGTACCTGGCATCCTCGCGGGAAGCGCCTTTCGAAACGGTTCGCGTACGGCGGAGGTGCCATTTTTGACATTGTTCTGAGCCACTTTCCTTCCGGTTCAGCAGGGTGGCGCAGGCAAACAATGTCAAAGGTGGCTCCTCTCGGGAAGCGCGTCCGACAACGGTCCACTTTCAAGTCGGAAGAGCCCCGCAGAATTGGAAGCTCGATTCGTGTCGCAGCGAATCGCTCATGTACCATAATCCGACCATGAAAGAACAGGTTTCCGTAGCAGCAATCTTCGAGCGGCAGTGGGTTCACGCCTTGGTGCTGGCTGCGATGCTGGTCGTCGTGTGGTTCATCAGTCGTGGTTGCTCGTGCTTCCACCGTGGCGAGCTGTGGGGTATCGGCACCTGGAGCTGGTTCTGGATCGCCGTAGCGGTGCCCATCGCACACCAGGTCTTCGTGTGGTTCTGTTGGCGGACAGAGCTCCACCGCAGCCTGATCAGCCGCGTGTTCGGG
>JAOZUP010000511.1:0-1872 GCA_029938595.1 Thermoanaerobaculales bacterium
CGGCGGCCAGGACCTCGCCACGGGACAGGCTCTCCCTACCGGTTCTCTGCGCCTCTGCGCCTCCGCGTTGATTGTGTTGGTGACGGGCTTTGCGCCTTTGCGCCTTTGCGTTAAGAACCGGGCGGTTGAATGGCTTTGTGATGCCTTCGTGTCTTGGTGTCTTCGTGTTTGCGATGTGGGCGGGTGGTGTGTTTGTTACGATGAAGTAATGAAGGGTTGGCGAACGAGATCCGCGGTGGCGTGTGCTCTCCTGGTTGCCGTTTCGTGCGGCGGTGATGCGCCCGCCTTCCGGGAGGTCGCGCCGGCGCCTCGCCGGCTCGTCGTGTGGCTGGAGAACGGCGGGCTCGACGCGGAGACCTCGGTTCTTCTGCAAGCGGCGGGAGTGGACGAGGTTGTTCTTCGGCTGGGGAGCCTTGATCTTGCGGGACAGGCGCCGTTGCTGCGGATCGAACCGGTCGGCGACGTTGTGGGCCCGATTCCGGTCGGCATCGCTCTCGAGGTCGGACGGGTTCGTCCGGGCCTCGACAAGGCGGCGGCGGAGGCTGTGTGGCGAGGCATCGAGGCCGAGTTCGGAGAGTCGATTCCGGCTGAGATAATTCTCGATCTGCCGCAACTTGCGGAGGGCCTCGGTGATTTCATCATCCATTTGTCTCAGGCTTCTGGTCTTGCAGTTGTTCCGTTGCTCGGGTTCGATCAACTGAGATCCGAGCTGGGGATAGAGGTGGCGAAAGCAGCGCACGGCTGTATCGTTCCTGCATTCGGCACCGACAACGCCGATCTTCGCGGCATCGGGGAGCTCGATCCGCTGCCGCTCGCACAGAAGCTCAGCCCGCTCGCCGGATCTGGAGTGCGGGTGCGGGCAGCTATTGTGTTGCGGTCGCGCACTGAACCGCCACTGGGCGCGTCCGGAGAGAATTTTGACCCTCTGACCGAGGGGCAGACAACGACGGTTTCGACTGAAACATCCCTGGATCGGAAGTTTATCTTCAAAAAACCGATTGTGTGGAACGGCCGGAGTTGGAATGTGGGAGACGCCGTGGCGGTCCGGTGGATGGATGCCGCTCGACTGCATGCGGCGCTCGGTGAGATCCACCGGGTGGGCGTACCAGACCTTGCCGGATGGGACCTCGTGCCGCTGCCGGCCGAAGATGCGCGGCTCGGTCTGAGCCGAGAGGCTCTTCTGCGCTACCTCGGGGGGGAGGGTCCCGGGCCGGATATTCAGGTGGAGGTTGATCGGAGCGGGAGGTCCGTGCGCGTCAGGCTCTCCAATCCGAGCCCATTTGCGACCGCAGTCTCAAACCACGGCAACTGGGTGCAGTTGTCAGTGGATGAGGGGTGGCTGGTTGCCGACGAAAGCGGCTCATTCGATCGCCTGGTGTCGGGAATCGTGCGGGGGGGGCATTGGGAGACCGGTGACCTCGACAGAGTGAACGCCGTACGTTTCGGCGAGGTTTACGTGGCGCCTGGCGAGGAGATCGTCAGCGGACCTGTGCGGATTCCGTCGAGCCGATCGCGGGTCACCGTTCGCTGGCGCTTCTCCTTGTCGGACGGTTCGGAGATCACCGGCAACAAGACGTTAAACGTTGAACGTTAGAACGTTTGAACGTTTTGGTCACTCGGTCTTTTCGAGGGCGAAGGCATGGATCGTGCGGCCCTCGATCTCGTACTTGTGCTCGAACCCGGTCAGCGGCAGCCCGGCGAAAGCCTCGTCGGGGTCGATTGGTGTCAGACCCGGAGCGCCGGCCAGCACCTCGCCAATGACCTCGGCATAGTCGGCGTGGTCCGATTTCACGAGCAGGCGCCCGCCGATTTCCAGGGCGCGGACCATTTCTACAACGATCTCCGATTTGAAGATGCGCCGCTTGTGGTGGA
>JAOZUP010000511.1:1882-2797 GCA_029938595.1 Thermoanaerobaculales bacterium
TCGGCCAGGGGTCAGGGAAAAGGACGTACATACTCGCCACCGAGGCTTCGGTGAGGAGGCGGAAGAGCAGATCCTCTCCGGTTGTGCGCAGCACGCGCACGTTGGTCAGTCCGCGGCGGGCCGCGCGGTCGCAGCAGAGGCTGTGGTACTTGGCGGACCGCTCCACCCCCAGAATATTGCGCTCCGGCTGTGCGGTAGCGAATTCGTTGAGGAACTTGCCCTTGCCGGTGCCGATCTCGATGTCGGTTGGCGCGTCGCGGCCGAAGAGTTCCGGCCATTGGAGGGGAATCGAGACCTGATCGAGGTCGATGTCGATCATTCGTTGCCGGTTTCGTCCGCCAGTCCAAGATGGATCATCTCGATGCCGAGCTCATCAGCGAATTGGATCACGCGCTCGTCGCGGTAGAACTCACCGAAGGAGATCGACCTGATGCCCGAGTTGACGATGAGCTTGAAGCAGTTGAAGCAGGGTGAGGCGGTGACGAAGATCTGTGCGCCCTCGAGGCGGGTGCCGTGGTACGCGGCCTGGACGAGGGCGTTGGCCTCGGCGTGCACGGTGCGGACGCAGTGGTCGTTCTCCATCAGGCAGCCGACCTCGGTGCAGTGAGCGGCGCCCCGAATCGATCCGTTGTAGCCGGTCGAGAGCACCGTCTTGTCGCGAACGATGACGGCGCCCACTGATTTTCGAGGACAGGTCGAACGAGTCGCGGCCTGCACCGCAAGGTTCATGAAGTAGCGTTCCCAAGAGACTCGATTCATAGCGCCGGAGTATATCTTACCCACGCCCACGCCCGTCTCCGTGCCCGTGCCCGCTCGCCCACCTGTTGAACCACAGAGACACAGAGAGAAACAACAGAGAGCATCGCAAACACGAAGACACGAAGACACGAAGGCCGCGCACCATCGCAATTTGCC
>JAOZUP010000512.1 GCA_029938595.1 Thermoanaerobaculales bacterium
TCATCTACCTCGACTACAACGCCTCGACGCCGTGCGATCCGCGGGTGGTGGAGGCGATGCTTCCCTATCTCACCAGTACATTCGCCAACCCGGCGAGCCGTCATCACCGGCCCGGCCGCGATGCCTTCACCGCCCTCGAGGAGGCTCGGCGCGCCGTCGCCAGTTTCCTCGGCGCCAAATCGGCGACCGAGATCGTTTTCACGTCCGGCGCCACCGAAGCTAACAACCTGGCATTGATGGGTGTCGCAGAGGCGCGCGGCGGACGAGGTCGGCACATCGTCACCCAGGTCACCGAGCACCCGTCGGTGCTCGAGCCGCTGATCTATCTGCGCGACAACGGCTGGGACGTCACCGAAATCGGCGTCGATTCCGACGGCCGAATCCGGCTCGACGAGCTCTCCGGCGCACTGCGCGATGACACGGTTCTGATCAGCCTGATGTTGGCCAACAACGAGACCGGCGTCCTCCAACCCGTAGCGCAGGCTGCCGAGTTGGCCCGTGAACGGGGGGCACTGATCCACTGCGACGCCGCACAGGCCGTCGGCAAGCTGGCCGTGGACGTCGCAGCCCTCAACATCGATCTGCTCACCCTGTCGGGCCACAAGCTCTATGGGCCGAAGGGAATCGGCGCCCTTTTCATGCGGCGATCACGACCGCCCCTCCGCCTTCCTCCCCTGGTCCGAGGCGGCGGTCATGAGCACGGCCTGCGTTCGGGCACACCCAATTTGCCCGGTGCGGTGGCCCTCGCTCGCGCTCTCGAAATCGCCTGCGGGGACCTCGAGAGCGAGATGGGCCGATTGGCGGATCTCCGCAACCGGCTCGAGGCCGAAGTAGTCGGCAAGTTGGACGACTGTTCGGTGAACGGGTCGATGGCCCATCGACTGCCCGGCACCAGCAATCTCTCCTTTGCCGGCATTGAGGGCAACGCCCTCCTGGCTTCCTTGCCCGACCTCGCAGTGAGCACCGGATCGGCCTGTACCTCGGCTCACTCGCAGGCATCACCGGTGCTGCTGGCCATGGGTGTGAAACCCGCCCTCGCCAAGGCCTCCCTACGGCTCAGCGTGGGACGCTTCACCACCGCCGACGACGTCAACCGCGCCGCGGTCCGCATCGTGGAGGAGGTCACGCGCCTGCGGTCGGCTCAGCGATAGAGGAGGATCCCGCCGAGGGTCTCATCGAAATCCTTCACCGCGATGCGCCATTCTTCGAGGAGCGATTCAAGAGGATCTCCCTGCTCGAGGCGTGACCGCGCGGCTGCCGAGCCGGTCAGTAAATCGAGTGCGGGCACGTCACTCACGAACTCGTACGGATCGGTGCGCCAACCGAAATCGTCGGGGTGGAGATCGTGAACGGTCTTCAAGAGATGCAGTCCGAGGGCCACCGGCTGGAGCGTCCGACGGTCGGTGACATGAAGCTCGACCCCCGCGCACACTGAGCCTGCGTGCTTTCCAAACTCCGGACGAAACCGCATCGAGCGCATCGCGATGCCTGGCAAGCCAAGATCGCGAAGCTCGCCCACCAGCCGTTCCGCGTCGACCCAGGGCGCACCGACCAGGTGGAAGGGGCGGGTCGTCCCCCGCCCCTCCGACAACGTGGTCGCTTCGACCAGGCAAAGACCGGGGTAGATGGCGGCGGTCTCCAGGGTCGGCATATTGGGGCTCGGCAGCACCCACGGCAGCCCCGTGGCGTCCAGCCAATCACTCCGCCGCCACCCCTGGCAGGGTACGACCGTCAGCTCGGTCTGCGGGTACCGCTCGCGTTGCAAGAGGAGCGCAATTTCGCCCAACGTCAGGCCGTGTCGCACCGGCACGGGCAGCTGCGACACGAAGCTCTCGAACCCCGGCTCCACCATCCCGCCCTCGCGCACCGCGCCTCCGATCGGATTCGGGCGGTCGAGCACCACCACCTCGGCACCAGTTCGGTCGCACACGGCCATGGCCGAGTCCATGGTGGCGGCAAAGGTGTAGTAACGGGCGCCGATGTCCGGAAGATCCACCACCAGCACATCGATGTCGGCGAGATCCTCAGAGGAGGGTTCAAGGGAGTCAGCATCGCTGCCGTAGAGCGACCGAATGTCGCACCCTGTGAGGGGGTCTCCAAAATCAGCCACCGCCTCCATGTCCTGAGCGATCCCGTCGAGCCCGTGCTCCGGGGCAAAGAGCCGAACCAGCTTGCCTGTCCCGGCAGCCGCCAGCACGACACGGGCCGGGTCGAGGTCCGCAGTCACCGCCGCGTGGTTGGCGAGCAGAGCCCACCGCCGGCCGGCGATCAACTCCGGCGTCTCCAAAAGCACCTCGAGACCAGTCACGACATGTGGCATGTGGTTATCGTAACCCGGGCTGCATGATTTCGGATTTCGGATTTCGGATTTGCCGGCCACGCACCCGAAGAACCACAGAGGCACAGAGAGGACACAGAGGAAAACACAGAGAGTTTCTCAACTGAGCCTCGATGCAACCGTAATGTGCCCTCCAATCCTCGGAAGAGTCTTGAGTCTTGAGCACCCTCCCACCCACCCCCAACTTGAAATCTCCACTCGGAGCCTACAGTCGGCGCGCCGCTGTTGCGGAGAGCCTCGTCGCGAGGTCCGCGAGACGTCGTGAGATGGTGCGCGCTTGCGCGCGCCAGATTGCGGCGTATCGCGGACCGCAGCAGAGGCCCGTAGCAGCAGCGGCAGGGGCGGCGAAGCCGCCGCGCCGACCTCGGGGGTAACAGGACTGAACCAGGCCCCGCGGAATCGCAGCGCAGCGGAGATTCCGCGATCGCGACGAGTTTGGGCCTCTGGGTGCGTTTCTC
>JAOZUP010000119.1 GCA_029938595.1 Thermoanaerobaculales bacterium
GGAATGAAGCCGGCGGCAATGTCGGCCACCACGAGCGGGAACGGCACCTTGATGTGGATGGGCGTATCGTCTTCCACGACGTGGACGTCTACCACCATCCAATC
Organism: Thermoanaerobaculales bacterium; assembly: GCA_029938595.1. Taxonomy (GTDB): domain Bacteria; phylum Acidobacteriota; class Thermoanaerobaculia; order Thermoanaerobaculales; family Sulfomarinibacteraceae; genus Sulfomarinibacter. The sequence goes on from JAOZUP010000119.1 coordinate 105, forward strand.
CATCATGAGGGTCGCCGTGAGCAGCCCTGCCGTACCGGCAAGCAACACCGCGCCCAGGGTCGACATGCCGCGTTGGCCGCTCATTATTCGATCCAGACGCGGACGTTCGCCTCGTTGGACGTGACCGTTACGAGGTCGCCGTTGGGCAGCGAGTCAAGGCTCTGGAGCAGGGCGGCGACATCGAGGGTGTTCTCCTCGCCGAAGCTCAAGGCGTCCATCAACTCCAGCGGCACGGTGACCTCGACCTTGGCCATCTCGTCTTCCTTCTGGTTGACGGTGACGAAGAGGGTGCCGCCCTGCTTATGGACGTTGACGTCTGCCTCGTCCGACGTCACGGTCACGAATTTTCCGTCCGGTGCGTCTTTGACCGCCGCAATGATCTCCGGGAAGTTGATATCCATGTCCTCGTCGAGATCGAGGTCCACGTGCCCGCCGTGGAAGTTCTCCACGTCCACGTTGCGCAGCACGGTGAGCACCAGGTTGAGAGGCAGGTGCACCTCGACGTTTGTGTTGCTCGAGTTCTCGGTGACGTGAACGTTGATCCAGCGGGTCTCGTCTCCGGCGAACGCCGCCGGTGCCGCCAGCAGGGCTGCGAGTGCGACCAGGACCAGTACTTTGCGTTTCATATTCCACCTCCGTTATATCTTCATGACGATCGATCTTCAGAATCGTTAACGACCGTACTCAAAGATCACAACGGAGGCGGAGGGAAAAGGTTCACAGGCAAATTAGGAATTAGGAATTAGGAATGAGGAATTCCCATCCCACCACTCACGACGGCTGAGAGCGGGCGGGTGGGTGGCATTCCTCGTCCCTAGTTCTCCCCAGGTGGGCTGGCGGCATTCCTAATTCCTCATTCCTCATTCCTAATTCAAGACATCAGTCTTGCGGCATCGCGATCCACAGGATGAGGTAGACCAGGATGCCGGGGAAGGCGACTGACAGGATCGAGACGATCACATACAGCACCCGGACTGTGGTCGGACTCCAGCCGAGCCATTGGGCGATGCCGCCGCAGACACCGGCGATGATGCGGTTCGATGACGAACGATGGAGCTTGTCGCGACCGGTGGCCATGGTTCCTCCTCTGTCCAACTTTGCTCGGTCCTGCTCCACCATACGCCGTCAGGCGCTGAAAATTCCAGCCTAGTCACCACCTGAAGGTCCAGCGCAGCTTGACCACCAATTGATCGTTTATCGGTCGCAGCGTAAAGCTCTTGTCGTTGTTGATGGGATGCCGCCAGCCGTGGTTCCAGACGACGAAGAGGTCGTTGCCGGGTTTGATGGTCCAGCGGAAGCGGGTGTTGGCGCCGAGATCGCCGGACTCGGAGTCGTACTGGATGAAGCTCGACAGGATCAGATCCGGGGTGAATGCGTAAACCACCTTGAGCTGCCCCAGATTGAGCGTGAAGTCACCCTCGGGGAGGCGCCCCACGTCGTTTTCGGCGCTGAGCTCGAGTTGGAGGTGGCCTGAAGGCGTCGTGTAGGTGACGAAGGCCTCGGCCTGGGTCAGCGAACCGGTGAAGAAGTCGCCGAACCAAACCTTGGCGCCGATCCGCCACGGACGGTGGCGGGAGGATTGTGCTTCGACACGGAAACGGGTGAACGAATAGTCCCCGGCGGGGATAACCACTCCCTCCGCAATCTCAAACGGCTCGTCGAGGCGTTCGAACTGCGGCATGATGTTGGCCTCGAGGTGCTCGCCGGACTGGGTTTGGGCGTTGAAGGGGGCGGTGAACACCCGCCACGATTCAACGTGTCCGTTGGCGTCCTCGACGTAGAGCGGACGGAACTCGAAGAAGAACTGGCGCACCCAGGAGAAGAACCCTTCCTTTGGCCGCGGCCTGTACTCGATGCTCGATGAGTACCAACGGGTCCCGGGACGGGGGAGGAAGCCCAACGCCGGGTCGAGGCCGGCGCCGAACTCCTTGACGATCAGGTTCACGTCCCACAGATCGTTGGGATAGTCGACCTTGAAGCCCCAGCCGGAGCGTTGGCCGTCGGGAAGGTCGCCGCGGCTCGCCGCCGCCCAGCCGCCGACCGAGAAGTTCTTGTCCTTGCCGCGGCCGAAGGTGGAGGTCCGCCACAGGACGTCGACGCCGCCGAGTGAGTTGTCGCGCTCACCCTCGGGGTCGCCATCGGTGGCGATGACCCCCAACGTCAGGTGCTCGTCGAAGTCATAGGTGACCCGCCCGCTGAAGAGATTGGTTCGTTGGGTCACCTCTGTTTGGTCCGCCGCCACCCCGAGCGCCGCAATCCTCCACTTTCCCGCCCGTCCCAACAGCTTGACGCCGCCGAGGAGGGGCACCTTCTCGCCCTCATAAAGGCCCATTCTACGGGAGAAGAAGGGGATGAAATCACGACCGAGACCGGACCCGAACTCGAAAATGTCCGAGCCCTCGAGAAAGAACGCCCGTTTCTCGGGGAAGAAGAGCGGGAAACGGGTGAGGTTGACCTGGCGGCTGTCGATCTCGGTCTCGGCGAAGTCCGGGTTGATAGTGAGATAACCCGTGAGGTCGCCGGTGAAGTTCCACGTGAGATCGCCGCCGGCCTCTGCCGTGAGGGTGTGCTCGTCGCTCTCGAAGTCCTTCTCCGATCGGATGAGGCCGTAGGGAGTGAGTGAGAGGCCGAGGCCCTGGCGGAGAGCGCCGACTCCAACCAACTGCCCCGCTCGCTGCAGGTCGATTAGGGTCGCGTCGAGGGTGATGCCGCTCCAGCGCAAGGTGGTCAGGGTGCGAGGAACGTAACGCTGGACGTTGAATCCCCAGTGATCCTGGCCCCACTTGAAGCGAAGGGTCTGCGCCGGGATGCGGATCTCCGCGCTCCAACCCCCGGGTGTGCGTTGGGTCGCGGCGTCCCAGATTCCGTCCCAATCAGTGGACATTTCCTCCGCCCCGGAAATGAGCCCGTCGAGTCGCGCCGCCGCCGCGTTGATCTCGAAGTAGTAGCCGCGACGCCCGTCGGCGATCGGGTCGAGGACAACCGTCACCGTGTCGTCGCCGCGCATGTTGCCGTCCCGCTGCATGGTGTGGATGGCGATTCGGGAGGGGTCGGGATCGTGACAGACAAAGCCGATGTAAATCGTCGTTGCGTCCACCAGCACCCGCACCTCGGTGGTGAAGGGGGTGGGTTCTCCAGGGTGAGGATCCTGTTGGGCGAGGTTCGGGATCACACCGGCCTGCTGCCACGCGGGCTCGTCGAGGGTTCCGTCGAGGTGGATCTCTTGGTCCGTGGATCCGGTCTGCACCGTAGGCGCCGCCGCGGATGCCGGGATCGCCGTCGTGAGGACGGCTGCGGCCAGGATCAGTGGACCGGCGATTTGCTGACTGGCCGATACCCGAGCTTCGCTCACCACCTGGACCATTCCTGCCTGGCGCCCCCCATCTCCAATTTCTGCGAATTTCGAACAGGCGGATTGCCGCCGCACGGGACGCAATCCCTACTCCCTCATCCTTGTGGAGGGGGGCATCGCAGCTACATGAGTATATTTGATAATTATTATCTCATCAATGACCGGGAAATCCAGATGTGAGCGAGGAGGCGCGTCGAATCCCTGGGTCGTGTCTCGGTTGACATCAATCTCCAGGGGGCCGATGATGATGATGTGAAACCAACTCCCGTATACATCAACAAGAGGGGGGCGTAATGAAGCATCTCGTGGTGACGTGTGTTGCTTTGTGTCTCGTGCTGGCCGGCTGTGCGCGACCGGCGGAAGAACCCACGGTCGCCGAAGAGGCGACCGTCGTGGAGTGGGAGAGGGTCCTGCCCGGTCTGATGACCGAAACCCAGAAAGCCCAGCAAGAGCTCATGCTGACCGCTGTCAATGCGCTCGCCGCCGAGCTGATGGGTGAGCTGACGGCGGCACTCGACGCCGGCGATGCGAGCGCGGCGATTGGCGTCTGTCGGGTGAAGGCCCCGTTGGTGGCGGCCCACGTGACCGAGATGTACGGCGTCGAGATCGGCCGTACCTCGTACCGGCTTCGCAACCAGGCCAACGTGGCGCCATCGTGGGCAGATGCCTATGTCGCTGATCTGGTCGAGGATCCCACCTACGTGGGGGGGCCCAACGGCGAGCTCGGCGCCCTGCTCCCGATTCGCCTCAGGGCCGAGTGCCAGATGTGCCACGGTCCGGCCGAGGACATCGACGAAGGAATCCAAGCGGCACTTGCCGAGCATTACCCCAACGATCAGGCTATGGGTTTTGCCGAAGGCGATCTCCGCGGTTGGTTCTGGATCGAGGCCCCGCCGGGCGAGCCGGAGCCTGCCGAAACCGAAATGTAAGGCAGCCCAGCCACCAGATACCAGATACCGGATGCCAGATTTGGCCAAATATCCTAGGGGAAGGATGCTCTGTCGGCATCTGGCAACTTCCAATGACATTGCTTTCCGAATTGCCGAGGAAACGAGAAGAACCCTGAAGGTGGGCCAAGGCCCACCTTCAGTTTCGCTGTTGGTGTGCATGAGGCTCATCTGGCATCCGGTATCTGGTATCCGGTATCTGGTTAAGTGAACAGCCTTTTCCGCACGTATTCGACGACGACATCTCGGGCGTAGCCGAGGATTTGCTCCGGTGACTCGCCGGGCTCTGCGTAGTCCGGGGTCTCGACGATGTCGGTCGCCATTTCAGCCCACCAATCGGAAGCGAGCGTCAGTTTCACGACTTCGGGATCGAAGCCCGCGCCCGCGAAGTCGTTGGCGTTGGGTTCGTCGAATGAAATGGTGACCCCGTCTCCCTCATGGGCAAGCATCACCCGGCCTTGGATCCACTCGTACATGCGTTTGATCTCGTCACTGTCCATGGACTTCCCTCACTTGTAGTGACCATCTTACACCGCCATGTCGTTCTCTCCCAAGGGGTTTGACATCATACGGACCGCGGTCCATCATGGTCAGGTGAGGGTGTCATCCAGGGTCCTGCTCGTGACGGTGGCCGCGCTGCTGATGACGTGGCATGGGGTCATGCTGAGCCTGCCCCACAGCCACGTCGATGTCGGCATTCCACAGGAAGAGCTTGCCTGTTCGGCCTCACATCCGCTGTCGGGTACGTTCCACCTTCACAGCGCGGGCGAGGTACTCACCCCGCACCACTGTCTCGCATGCCTCGCGGGATCGAACCATGCGTCCGTGCCCGTGACGATGACGCTTGGCATAGTGATCTCGGAGTATGTCCAGCCGGCGGCCGCGGTGGCGGACTGCCGCTCGCACGGCCGATTCCATCTGCCCCTCCATCGAGGTCCTCCCACCACCGTCTGATTCGGTATTGATCTCCGATCACCGTTCAGACGAAAAGGGGAGACCATATGAGAACCTGTCTCATTCGAGGCGCCATGTTGGCGGTCATGATCGTGCTGGTCACGGGCGTGGTTCCGGCACAGGAGAGGGATCCGGCGCCGACTGAACAACCCACAATCGAGGAGCTGCAGCGCCAGATCGACGAGTTGACCCGCAACCTGCAGCTTGTACAGGAACAACTGGAGAAGATGAAGGTCCAACAGGAGACAGAGCGCCGCCAGGCGGAGCTCGAGCACCTGCGACAGGCGGCCCACACCGAGGCGGCCAAGGACACGGCGGCGGAGGAGGTGGACACCTCCACGAAGTTCGTATCCGGAACCCGAATGCAGGCCATGCTCAACCCGGAGCTTTCGGTGACCGGCGACATCTTCTTCGTCGGCGGCGAGCACGAAAAAGAGGAGTTTTTGGCCGACCACTTCGAGCTCGATATCCAGGCCTACCTCGACCCGTATACGAAGATGCACGTGGTCATCGGTTATCACGGCCCCCACCATGGGTCCACGTTCGGCATGGAGGACCATGAAGAGGAGGAGCACGGCCATGAGGGTTTTGGGATTGGCGAGGGCTACATCACCTGGTTCCAGCTCCCTGGCCACACCTCGCTCACGGTCGGAAAGAAACGCCAACAGTTCGGAGTCCTCAACCGCTGGCACAAGCACGCCCTCGACCAGTCCGACTGGCCGTGGGTGATTCAGGAGAGCTTCGGTCCGCATGGTCTGGTCGGCACCGGTGTTTCGGCGGATTGGCTGATGCCCCGGCTGTGGGCCGATACCAACGAGCTCACCGTCGAGATCATGAACGGCAACAACGATGTGGCCTTTGCGGGCTCCGACTGGAAGAAACCGACCTTTCTCGCCTATCTCAAGAGCTACTGGGATCTGAGCGGGGATAGCTACCTGGAGGCCGACCTCACGGGGTTGCACGGTGTGACCGACCACGCAGGCGACCTCGACCACAACTTCCTGGCCCTCGATCTTGCCTACGACTGGTACCCGGCCGGGCGGGAGCTCTATCGCGGATTCACCGCGCGCGCCATGCTCCTGCGCTCGTGGCTGGACCTCGAGGAAGGCGGTAGCCTCAACGCATGGGGCTCCTACCTGTACGGCCAGTACAGGTTCACGGCGCGCTGGGTCGGCGGCCTTCGCTGGGACTGGGTGGAAGACCAGCGTGTGCCGGACCACGACACGTGGGGCCTGACTCCCTATCTGACCCTCTGGCAGTCCGAGTTTGTCCGCCTTCGCGGGCAGGCGACCTATGAAAGGGACAGCTGGTACGGGACCGATCGGCGGTTCGAGCTCCAGATCACATTTGCGGCCGGTCCGCACAAGCATGAAAGTTACTGAGGTGGCGTCATGAAAAATACAGGAAGACTTCTTTCCATGCTGTTTGTCGCCTGTCTGGGCGTGCCTTCGCTCGCCGGCGCAACCGTCAAGGTGGTCACCACACTGACGGACTACGCCGCCATCGCCCGCGATGTGGGAGGTGATCGGGTCGAAGTGCAGGCAATCGTCGCCGGCAATGCCGATGCTCACTTCATCAAGCCCAAACCCTCCTACGCCCTCATGCTGCGCGACGCCGACCTCTTTGTGAGCACCGGCCTCGACCTCGAGTTGTGGGCGCCGGTGGTGGTCAACAAGGCGGGTAACCGGAACATCGTGGACGGCGCGCCCGGATACGTGACCGCCTTCCAGGGCATCGAGCTGATGCAGAAGCCCATCTCTCTCGACCGCTCGGGGGGCGGCGTTCACGTCTACGGCAACCCCCACATCCAGACCTCGCCCCTCAACGCTGCGATCATTGCGCGCAACATCGCAACCGGTTTGTGCAAGGTGGACCCGGAGGGATGCGAGAGCTACAAGCTCAACCTGGCGGTCTTCACGGACGAGATCGCTCGGCGTCTTTACGGTGAGCGATTGGTGGAGGTCCTGGGCGTTGAGGCGCTGGATCCACTTGCCCGCACCGGCCGCCTGGTTCCGTTCCTTGAAGAGCATGCCTTGGTCGGTGAGCTCGGAGGTTGGTTGGGGGAAGGGCTGCCGCTTCGCAATCGCAAGATCATTTGCTACCACAAGAATTGGATCTACTTCACCACCCTCTTCGGGCTCAGCGTGGTGGACTACGTGGAACCCAAGCCGGGCATTCCACCCACCGCACGCCACGTGGCGGAGCTGATCGACCTCATCAAGGCGGAGCACATCGAGGTGCTGCTGGCGGCCAACTACTTCGAGCGCCGCAAGCCTGAGTTGATCGCCGATCGCACCGGGATCGTGCCGGTGGTCGTGCCGACATCGGTAGGCGGTGAGCCTGGGGTGGTGACATATTTCGACCTCGTAGACACCTGGCTGATCCGTCTGCTCGATGCCTTCGCGTTAGCAGATGAAACATCTGGCGGCCAAGGTCACCACGGTCAGGGAGGCCATCACGACAGTCATCATGATGGACACCACGACCGGCACCAGTCATCAGGAGATCGTTGATGACCCAGATGTTGGGCTTCATGGCCGCGCCCTTTGCCGCCTGTCTCGTGCTGGTCGGTATTCACGCGTATTTTGGAATCCACGTGATCGAGCGGCGGGTCCTTTTTGTGGACCTGGCCGTCGCCCAGTTCGCGGCGCTGGGCGCGGTGGTGGGTTTCGTCAACGGGTATCATCCGGGTGAGCTCGGCTCCACCCTCTACAGCATGGCCTTTGCAACTCTTGCGGCGGTCCTCTTTGCGCTGACCCGCGCCCGCGACGAGAAACTGCCCCAGGAGGCGATTATCGGCATCACCTTCGTGGTCGCATCCGCGGCGACGATCCTGATTGCCGATCGCGCTCCTGAAGGGGCCGAGCACATCAAGGAGATGCTCTCCGGGAGTTTGCTGTGGGTGACGTGGCCCACTGTGATCAAAGATCTGATCATCTACTCGGCGGTCGGCCTATTCCATTGGATCTTCCGCCGTCGTTTCTTGCTGATCACCAAGGATCCGGGGGAGGCCTTCCGGCGAGGCTGGAATGTGCGTTGGTGGGACTTTCTCTTTTATCTTTCATTCGGAGTCATCATCACCTTCTCGGTGGAGATCGGTGGTGTGCTGATGGTTTTTGCCTATTTGGTGATTCCCGCCTGCATCGCGATCCTGCTCGCCGTGGGGATGCGGACGCGGCTGATCCTCGGTTGGGTCTTCGGCGTCGTCGGATCGGCCATCGGCCTCCTGGCATCCTATTACCTGGATATGCCGACCGGACCCGCAATTGTCGTGGTCCTCGGGCTGATGCTCATAGCGGCCTGGCTCATCGACAAGGCGATGGGGAATAGCCACCAAGCAGTCGATAAGTGAGCTGAAGGGAGCCGCGTGGATGCCACCGTTTCACGGCGGGGTTTTCCGTTTCCCTGGGGCGTATGCCTCCGGAATATGTCTGTCGCGCCTTCAGCGCTTGATTGAATTTTGTCCCTCGTGTTTCCTGGTGCCCTTGCCCCAGGCTACGTGAATGCCGCGCCTTCTGGCTTCGCCCTTCCGACGTTGCGCTGCGCGCTACGCCGTGACAAGCCGGCGCTCGGCGGCACCGATCCGTTGTGATGGTAGTGATGAGCCGCGGAGCGGCGGCAGAATCATAGCCTGGGGCGTGAGCCCCAGGATCTGACGGGAGAAAAAGTCGTCAAGCCGCGAAGCGGCGACAGACCCGTAGCCACGGGTTATTTCTTGCGCTCGGCTTGGCGTCGCAGATTATTGGTGCAGTCCTCGTAGGCGTGCTGAACGCCGGTGCGGAAGAGGGACCTCAGGTGCTCGTCCGCGAGGCTGTAGTAGACCGACCGGCCCTCCCGCTGGGACTGCAACAGCGCGCGGTCGCGGAGCAGACGGAGCTGGTGGCTGATGGCGGATACCGACAGTCCGGTGTGGTCCGCTAGCTGGCTGACGTTGAGCCGTTCGTGCTCGGTCAGCACATGAACGATGCGGATCCTGGTCGGATCGGAGATCGATGAGAAGAGCCTGCTGAGGCACTCCACGATCCAGTCGGGAAGCGCTTCCGGTTCTTTTGCCTTGCTCATATTCTCATCTTCTCAAGGATAATGAGCCACGTCAAATCAAAAATCAAAAATTAGGAATTAGGAATGACGCCCAAACTCCAGAGATCTCGAAGCGATCATGGAGGTGTTGGATGGGAATTCCTAATTCCTAATTCCTAACTCCTAATTCTCGATCGAGGTCATACCTCGATCGATGTAAACAGTCCCTCGGCGATCCAGGTCCGGAACCATTTGAAGATCTGCGCCCGTTGGCGCGAGGACTTCTGCGACTGCGCAGCGACGGCGAGGGCCTCTCCCAGTGAGGTGCCGCCAGCCAAGGCCTTGAGGAGATCGTGCTCGGCGCGGCTCAGCTCGAGCCGTAGGACCGAGTAGTCCCGGCGGTAGAGGGCCACCCAGGCGGCTCGGCGGCGGGGGGTCGGTGACGGCCGGTCCTCGTGGAAGGCAACAAGGTGCGGAACCACCGAGTACCGGAAGCTGAGCAGGCGAAAGGCTGCGATGGGCTCGAGCCGCGCGTTCTCCCATGCGTCGGGGGGCACGGCCTCGAGCTCGTCGGCAGACAGCACCGGCGATTCCTGCTCGTCGAAGACCTGGGTCATCGCCAGCTCGAGGCGCGCCAGATCGTGGAG
>JAOZUP010000513.1 GCA_029938595.1 Thermoanaerobaculales bacterium
CGCGCAAGCGCGCACCAGCTGACCACGTCTCGCGGCCCTCGCGACGAGGCCCTCCGCAACAGCGCCACGCCGACTTTGCCTTCCCGGTTGAGAACCGAGGCTGTAGGACGTCAAATCCGAAATCCGAAATCCGAATTCATTCCTCGTCCTCCGGTCGCGTCCGCAACGCCTTTTTCTGCGACCGTCGGTATTTGGACTCGAGCCGTCGTCGACGTTGCGCCTTCGACACCTTGGTGGGGAGACGCGGTTCCTGCTCGGCGAGGGCCCCGGCCAGCAGTTCGGCGAACCGCTCGATTGTGGCCCGCCGGTTGGCCTCGCGGCTGCGGTGGCGCTGCGAGGACACGTGCAGTACATAGTTTTTGGTAATCCGGGTGGCTAGCCGCTCCTCGATCCGGTTACGCTGATCGGTGGTCAACGAGCTGGAGGTGCGCACATCGAAGAGCAGGCGCACCTTGGTTTCGACCTTGTTGACGTTCTGGCCGCCGGGGCCCGAGCTGCGAGAAAACTCGAAACGGAGCTCGCCGTCGTCGATCGCGACCTCGTCGTTGATTCGGACCATGGGTTGATTATCGCGCGAACTCCGATTATTCCAACGTTTCATGCCATTTGGACAAGAGCGCGGGGTACTGATCGCTATCGCTATCGGAATCGCTATCGCTATCGAACGGGGTCCTGTCAGTTCTGTGTTTCGATACCGATTGCGATAGCGATACCGATTGCGAGGACGAAATCAGACACGGAGATGAGGACAAAAAACCCCGCCCAAGATGGACGGGGGAAAATTCGAAATTCGAAATTCGAAATCTTCTACAGCAGACTTTGGATCTCCTCCTCGAGATGTACCTCGTCTCCCTCCTCGAAGCCGAGGTGGAAAAACATCACCTTGCCGTCTCGACCGATCAGGAACGACGACGGATAGGCGCGCACCTTGAAGAGGTTGCCCACGATCTCCGCGTCACCCTCGGCATTTTCGAGCATCGTGTACGTGAGGCCCTTCTCCTCGATGAATTTCGTGGCGCGTTCGGTGTCTCTCTTGCCGTCGACGGCGATGATCTCGAAACCCTGGTCCCTGTACTTCTCATACAGAGGCTGCAGGCGTGGCAACTCCACGCGGCAACCGCCTCACGTGGGGAACCAGAAGGCCAGCAGCATCACCTTGCCATCGCCGACCTTCGACAGGCTTACCGGGTTGCCTTCGTAATCGGCGAGTTCGAAGTCATCGACCGAAGTTGCCAGCTCGCTGCGAGTCGCCCAAAGGAACTCTTCGAAGCCCCCGTTATCACCGTTCTTGGCCGCGTATGCTTCGCGAAGGTAGGGTTCGGCTCCGGAACCGTCCTCGCCGAAGAGAGTCTCGGCACCGAGGAGTTCGATGGCGCGATCACTTTCGCCCTCACCCAGGGCCGCCCGTCCCCAGAAAGAGTAGAGCGGGGTGTTGGGCACGCCGAGGTAGCTGACGCTGCCGATTGCGTCGGACTCGGTAAAGCGGGCGAACGCGAGTTCGGTGTCGCCGAGGTTGTAAAGCGCCCACCCGTCGTAGGCAAGGGATAGAGCCTTGCGGCGCTGAACGCGCGACGCAATTTCCTCATCGGTAAACTCACGGTCCGGGTAGTCGGTACGGTAGATCTCCGGCGTTGCCAACTCGGATGCCGCCAACGCATGCTCGTCCGCCACCATCCATTCCTCGAGATCGGTTGCGGTCTCGGCCACGGACTGGTGCTCGTTGAAGGTGAGCGGCCGCACCGCGCCGAGGTCATTCGCAACCTGAGCGACGTCGAGAGGAACGTCCACCGAGTCGGAGAGGCTCAACAGTTCCATGCTGACCTCGAAGCGCTGATCGGGGGACTCGATCCTCTCCAGGGCGGCGGACACGATCTCGTAGGCCCCGCCGGGGTCCTCCAGGTCGTTTCCGCGGTAGTAGACGATGGCGCCGGCCATCGAACCGCTGTACTCGGTGTCCGGGAACCGGGCCAGATAATCCTCCGCGAGCTCGGTCTTCGCCTCCGAGGTCTCGGCTTCGGACCAGGCGGCCCTGAGCACGCCAAATGCCTCCTCCGCCGGATCCGTTGCCTGCTCCTGTTTCGCACAGGCGCCGGCAAGACCCAGGAGAACGCACAGGGTCAGAATTATTGCTCTTCGCGACATATGCCCTCCTTGTTTTCGCGCGCTATTTTCTCATTTGCGCGCCCGTGCAGTATACGCTGAGCCGCACCTCCCGGTTTCCGCTTCCCTGTCAGATCCCGTGCCCGCCCGCCGTCCGCGGGCAGGGCCCGCGGCCACGCGGCCTCGGCCGATGTCCCCTCCGAGAGCAAGCTCTCGTCGGTGCCGTCGACCTCGCCCGCTGCGCGCCTTCAGGCTTCGCCCTTCGGGCTACGCCCGGACAAGTCGGCGCGCCGGCGGGCTGCATTCGAGCGGGGGGACGCCCTCGAACTCCATTTTCCCGCCCCCACCCCCCGCCCTCGGAAAGCCAGGTTCCCCGTGCTAGCGAAATGCATGCCTTTCTCGGAGTTCCCAGTCGGCGCGCCGCTGTTGCGGAGGGCCTCGTCGCGAGAACCGTGAGACGTGGTCAGCTGGTGCGCGTTAGCGTGCCAGATGGCCGCGTATCGCGGGCCGCAGCAGAGGCCTGTAGCAGCAGCGGCAGGGGCGGCGAAGCCGCCGCGCCGACCTCGGAGGCTGAAGGACTGAACCGGGCCCCGCGGAGCCGAAGCGTAGCGAAGGCGGAGCGATCGTGCCGCCGATGGGCCTATGACGGCGTTTCTCCGACTGGAGCGAGGAGGGACAGATCTGGTGATC
>JAOZUP010000120.1 GCA_029938595.1 Thermoanaerobaculales bacterium
TGCCGGCTCGATCCATCTGAATGAGTCCTGGAAATTCCTTGAGAGAGGCGGTTAGGACGCAACTTCCGGGCGGAATCAACGTAGAAATGAGACGTAGGCTGAAGAATCGACGTTCCGGATACAACAGAACGAGGTGGGGTTGTGAAAATGAAAAAAGCATTGCTGATCGGGTTGCCGATTGTAGCGGTCGTGGTTGCTGCCGGTCTGACGCTGGCGTCGAGGAGCCGGGGCGTCGAGGGGATCGAGGTCGAAACCGAAAGCGCGGCCCGGCGGCACGTCGTACAAACTGTGACCGCCACCGGCAAGGTCCAGCCGATGATCCAGGTCAACATTTCTGCCGACGTCGGTGCGAAGATCACGCGACTCGAGGTCGAGGAAGGCGAGTGGGTAGAGCGGGGGACGTTGCTGGTCGAGCTCGACCGCGAGCGCTACCTCGCGGCGGTCGAGAGTGCGGAGGCCAATCTGTCGGCCGCCCAAGCCAACGCCAACCTGGCACGGGAGAACATGATCAAGGCGGAGAAGGACTACGTGCGCACGAAGGAACTCTTCGATCGAAACCTCGAGTCGCAATCGGTTCTCGACAGCGTGTATGCCTCCGCGGAGGTCGAAAAGGCACGCCATCAGTCTGCGCTCGACCAGGGCGGACAGGCCAGGGCGGCCCTGCGTCAGGCCCGCGACGATCTCGCCAAGACCACCATCTTCTCGCCGATGGCGGGAACGGTAAGTAAGCTCAACAAGGAGGTCGGCGAGATCGCACTCGGGTCGCAGTTCCAGGAGGACGTGATCATGGTGGTCTCCAACCTCGAGGGCATGGAGGCGCTGGTCGACATCGACGAGAACGACATCGTGTCGGTTTCGATCGGCGACGAGGCGGAGATCGAGGTCGACGCCCTTCCTGATGTCAAGCTCAAGGGCCGGGTCACGGAGATTGCCAACAGCGCCAAGTCGTCGGGGACGGGCACCACCGACGAAAAGACCGAGTTCGAGGTCAAGATAGCCATCATCGACCCGGTGGCGGAGCTCCGTCCCGGGATGACAGCCTCGGCCGACATCGTGACCAAGGTCTGCGAGGATTGCCTCAGCGTGCCGATCCAGAGTGTTGCGGTTCGGACTATCGAGCAGCTCGGCGCCGAGCCTGCCGGCGAGGGCGAAGAGGATGCTCGCTTCGTACCCGATTCGGAGGGTTTCGTGGAGATCGTGTGGATCGTTGCCGATGGCCGCGCCGAGGCGCGGCAGGTAAAGACCGGTATTCAGAACGAGACCCACATCGAGGTGATCGATGGGCTCGGTGAGGAAGACCAGGTCGTGATCGGCAACTACCGAGCGATCAGCAGGGATCTCAAGGATGGGTCGATAGTGTCGATCGGTAGCGGTGAAGAAGGAGAGGGTTGATGCCATGGGACTCCAGCTTTGCTCCGTCGAAAAAACCTACGAAATGAACTCGGTGGGTGTGCGTGCCCTGCGGGGCGTCTCGTTCGATATCGACCAGAACGAGTACGTGGCAATCATGGGGCCCTCGGGCTCCGGCAAGTCGACGCTGATGAACATCATCGGTTGCCTCGATGTGCCGACCTCCGGCACCTATGTGCTGGATGGCGCGGATGTCAGTGCTCTGGGTGAGGATGAATTGGCCGAGATTCGCAACGAGAAGATCGGTTTCGTCTTCCAGACCTTCAACCTGCTCGCACGATCGGACGTGTTCCACAACGTCGAGTTGCCGCTCATCTACGCCGGGTTGCGCCCCGCGCGGCGTAGGAAGTTGGCCGAGGAGGCGATCGCCAGGGTCGGTCTGGCGGACCGTATGCGCCATCGGCCCAACGAGCTGTCCGGCGGCCAGAGGCAGAGGGTGGCCATCGCGCGCGCGCTGGTCAACCAGCCGAGCATCCTCCTCGCGGACGAGCCGACCGGAAACCTCGACAGCGCGACCGGCGCAGAGATCATGGAGGTCTTCGACGCCCTGCACGCCGAAGGGAACACGATCCTCCTGGTGACCCACGAGGATAACGTCGCCAGCCACGCCCACCGCGAGATCCGACTCCTCGACGGGCTGATCGCGAGCGACAGCTTCCAGTCCGAGGCGGCATGAGCAAAATCCATGGTTCCGTAGAGGCGTTGAGGATCGCACTCGCGGCTTTGCGCGCCAACAAGGCGCGGGGCGTCCTCACCACCCTCGGCATCATCATCGGCATCGTTGCTGTGGTGACCACGATGACGGCGGCCAACGGGCTCGCCAACAGCTTCCGCGAGAGCGTGTCGGTACTCGGAACCGATGTAATCTACGTGTCGCGGATGCCGTGGATTTTCCAGGGCAACTTCTTCCAGTTCCGCAATCGTCCCAACCTCGATCTCAAGGACAGCGTGAAGCTGGCGCGTCAGCTCGGTTCCGAGGCGGTGGTCAACCCCACCGACGACACGCGGCGACCGGTGAAGTACATGTCGGAGGTGATCGAGAACGCCACCGTTATCGGCACCACGGACAAACACATGATGGTGTCCAGCGCGGTGCCCGAGTACGGGCGCTTCCTCACCGCCTATGACGTAAAATTCAAGCGCCACGTCTGCGTCCTCGGGACGACCATGCGCGAGCAGCTCTTCGGCGATGTCGATCCGATCAACAAGAAGATCAAGGTCGGCCGATCCGCGTTCCGAGTGATCGGGGTGATGGAGAAGCAGGGCAGCGCGGGCTTCTTTGGCGGTCCCGATTTCGACAGCCAGATCTTTATTCCGGTCAGCACCTTCGTCAAGGAGTTCGGCGGCCGAAACCGCAGCTTCGCCTTTGCGATCAAGGCGCCGCCCGGCGCCGACGTGGCGGACTTCGAGTACGAGGTGGTGGGTGAGATGCGCAAGGTCCGCAAGCTCAAGCCCAACGAGGACGACAACTTCGCGATCAACAAGATGGACTCGTTGCTCGAGGCCTTCAACAATGTCATGGGCGTGGTCCTGATGATCGGCATGGCGGTGACCGGGATCTCGCTCTTTGTCGGCGGCGTCGGGGTGATGAACATCATGTTCGTCTCGGTGACCGAGCGGACCCACGAGATCGGCATCCGCAAGGCGATCGGCGCCAAGCGGCGGGCGATCCTGCAGCAGTTCCTGCTCGAGTCGTCGATGATCTGCCTCGTCGGGGGTGCCATTGGGGTCGCCCTGTCGTTCGGCGTCGCCGCGGCCATCAACCGCTTGTTGATGCCGGCCAGTGTTTCGTTGCCGATAGTGATCATCGCGCTCACGGTGTCGGTGGCGGTGGGCGTGATCTCGGGTTTCATCCCGGCGTGGCGGGCCTCGAGGCTGAATCCTATTGATGCGTTGCATTATGAGTAGGCAGAATCTGTCTCCGTGCCCAACCGCCTCATCGCTATCGCTATCGCAATCGCTATCGAAAGCCGGAATCGACGCGATCGACGTCGATAGCGATACCGATGCCGATACCGATAGCGACCATTCCTTCCTGATTCGAGTACGGAGAAGCTCATGACCTGGATCGACTCCTTCAGAATGGCTATCTCGGCGATCGGTGCGCACAAGCTGCGGTCCTTTCTCACCCTGGTCGGTGTCATCGCCGGCGTCGCGGCCATCATCGCGGTGATGACCGGAGTGTCGGTCGTGCAGAGTCAGATGGAAGCCGAGCTCAGCGTCCTCTCGAACCGTACCTTTCAGATCATGAAGTTCCCGATGGGCGGATTTAACAATAATCGCAATCTCAACTTCCGTGAGATCGCGCGCTGGCCGCCGCTGACGATGGATCACGTTTACACGATTCGCGAGCGGGTGAAATCAGTTGATCTGGTCGGCGCCGAGCTGTGGCATTACAACACCCGTGTCAGTTACCGGGGAGAGTCCACCGAGCCCCGCCTGATGGTCTGTGGCGGCACGCCGGAGTACCCGGAGAACAACACCCACTATGTGGAGCTCGGGCGCAATCTGACCGAGGAGGACGTGGTGGTCGGCCGGAGGGTGGTGGTTCTCGGATACGGAATCGCCCAGGAGCTCTTCCCCTTTACCGACCCCGTCGGCAAGACCGTCAAGGTCGATGGCCGCAAGTTCACGGTGCAGGGTGTTTTTGCCGAAAAGAAGTCGGCGATGGGCGGCCAGTTCGACAGCTACGTTCTGATGCCGATTTCGGCATGGATGGATGCGTACGGTGTGCGCGACGAGCGCGGAAACCCACGCTCCCTCTTCATCACGGTACGTTCGCGGCTTGGAGTGCCGCTTGAAGAGGCGCTGGAGGAAACCCGGTCCGTGTTGCGAGCTGCCCGAGGCCTGAATCCGCGCGATCGCGACACCTTTCACTGGTTCACCAGCGACTCGCAGATCCGTGCCTTCAACGACGCGACGGCCGGGCTCAAGACCGCCGCCTTCGTCCTCGGGATCGTGGCCCTTGTGGTGGCCGGCATTGGCATCATGAATATCATGTTGGTGTCGGTGACCGAACGCACCAAGGAGATCGGGATCCGCAAGGCCCTTGGTGCGAAGCGCCCCGCAATCCTCCTCCAGTTCCTGATGGAGGCGGTTGTTCTGTGCAACATCGGTGGCATCATCGGTGTGCTGATCGGGTTCGGCATCGGGAATGTGGTGACCTTGTTCACTGACTTTGCAATCCACGTTCCGGTGGACTGGGCGGTACGGGGTGTGATCTTCTGCTCGGTGGTCGGTCTCGTCTTCGGCATGTGGCCGGCAATCCGGGCCTCGAGGATGGCCCCGATCGACGCCCTCCGCTACGAGTAAACCAGCTTTCCACCAGAAATCTGACTGCTACTGGCACGCATACCGAGTCACAAATTGGCGCGGTTCTTCAGCCCGAAATATTGTGAACTTCAGTAGCAATTCGCGGGGATTTCGGCACCGTTCAGCCCAAATCAACGAGAGACGCTCAGAGCTGTGGTTGGTCATTGTTTCAGGGAATTGAGCCGCCCGCCGAAATCCCCGCGAATTGCTTGCGGCATATTTCACAATCGCTCAGAATTGTGTATCATATCGGGGATCGATTAGGGGAGGTCTGATCTTGAGAAAACGTTGGGATATCGGGCGGATTTCTCAAGATCGTTTAGCGAACTTTCGGATCTGAAAGAAGGAGGACTCCGTGCAACCAGTCTATTTGATCTATCTTGTCCCGTTGTTCGCGGTTGTGGCCCTGTTCTACGCCTACATCCGCGCCGCATGGGTACGGCGCCAGGATGAGGGAACGGACCGCATGAAGCAGATCGGCGGCTGGATCGCCGACGGCGCCATGGCTTTCCTCTCGCGTGAGTATCGGGTGCTGGCGGTCTTTGTGGTCGCGGTAGCGATTCTGCTTGGAGTCACGAATTACTACGTCTCTGAGGACACCAACGCCTTCATCGCCCTTTCCTTCGTTCTCGGCGCCTGTTGCTCGGCGTTGGCCGGCTACTTCGGGATGAAAACCGCGACCGCGGCCAACACGCGCACCGCCAGTGCCGCCCGCAAGGGGCTCAACGAGGCATTGCAGGTGGCGTTTGCGGGCGGTTCGGTGATGGGCCTGTCGGTTGTGGGCCTGGCCCTCGGCGGCCTGGGACTGCTCTTCATTTTCTATACTCGCCTGTATCCGGAGGCTCTGACGTCGGAATCCGCGATGGTATTTGTGCTCAACATTCTCTCGGGTTTCTCGCTGGGAGCATCCTCGATTGCTCTCTTCGCCCGTGTCGGCGGCGGCATTTACACCAAGGCTGCGGATGTCGGGGCTGATCTCGTAGGTAAGGTCGAGGCCGGCATCCCCGAGGATCACCCGCTCAACCCGGCCACCATCGCCGACAATGTCGGTGACAATGTGGGAGACGTCGCGGGAATGGGTGCCGATCTCTTCGAATCCTATATCGGAGCCATCATCGCCTCGATGATCCTGGGCGCTGCCTGGTTCACCGGGCTCGAAGCGGCTGAGAAGGGCGCCGGTATGAACGGCGTGTACCTGCCGATGGCGATCATGCTGATCGGGCTCGTGGCCTCGATCGTTGGTTTCTTCATGGTGCGCACCAAAGAAGGTGGGAACCCTCAGGCGGGCCTCAACCGAGGCACTTTCGGCGCCGGCATCCTGATGGTGGTGGGTACCGTCTTCGCCATCAAGATGATGTTTCCGGCCGGCGCGGTCACGGTTGTGGGACTGATCTCGGGTACGGAAGCTACCTACGAGTGGTGGGGCCTCGCCATCGCAGTGGTAGCGGGGCTCGCGGCCGGGATCGGGGTTGGTGTGCTGACGGAGTTCTACACCGCCACGAACAAGGCACCGGTCGAGACTATCATCGAGGCATCGAAGACCGGGGCCGCAACAACCGTCATCCAGGGAATCGCGGTGGGCATGAACTCGACGACCTTCCCGGTTCTGGTGATCAGCGCGGCGATTCTGCTTGCCTACCGCTTCGCCGGGCTCTACGGCATCGCGCTGGCGGCCGTCGGCATGCTGAGCACGCTTGCGATCCAGCTAGCCACCGACGCCTACGGACCGATCGCCGACAATGCCGGCGGTGTTGCCGAGATGGCGCAGCTCGGACGTGACATCCGCTCCCGGACCGACAAGCTCGATGCGGTTGGCAATACCACCGCTGCAATCGGCAAGGGTTTTGCGATCGCTTCGGCGGCGCTGACGGCCCTGGCCCTGACCGCTGCTTTCCTGACGAAGATGCATGGCCAGGTCAACATCGACGCTGCCAATCCCTATGTGCTGGTGGGGCTGCTGATCGGCTGCATGCTGCCATTCCGATTCTCGGCGATGGCCATGGTGGCGGTCGGCAGGGCGGCGCAGGACATGATCCAGGAGGTTCGTCGTCAGTTCCGCGATATTCCGGAGCTGCGGCCGGCCCTTGACGCCGCTCAGAAGGCCGAGTCGGAGGAGCGCGAGCCGACCGCCGAGGAGGCTGCGATCATCAGTGCGGCCGACGGCAAGGCCGAGTACACCCAGTGCATCGAAATCGCGACCGCGGCGGCGATCAAGAAGATGATCGTGCCCGGTGTGATCGCGGTCCTGGTGCCGGTTGTCGTTGGCCTGATCTCGGTCGACATGCTCGGCGGCCTGCTCATCGGCGTCACGATCTCCGGTGTCTGCCTGGCGATCTTCCAGTCCAACGCCGGCGGCGCCTGGGACAACTCGAAGAAGCAGGTCAAAGACGAAGGGCATGCCAAGTGGGGAGACGACTTCGACGAGATGCACAAGGCGACCGTCACCGGCGACACCGTGGGCGATCCCTTCAAGGACACCTCGGGGCCGTCGCTGAACATCTTGATCAAGCTGATTTCGGTAGTCGCGATGATCATCGCCCCGATTCTGTACGCGATTCACTTCGGGTAGACCGATCTTTCAATCAGACGAGCGCCGGGGTTCGCCCCGGCGTTTTTTTTGGGGGTTAGGAGGTGAGGAGGTTAGGAGGTGAGGCCCTGCTCTCCTACCCTCCTAACCCCCTAACCTCCTAACCCCCCGGGCGGGGGCGCCGGTCTGCGAAGTAGCCGTGGCGCAACGATCAATGCGACCCCGAGGAAAGCGAACGAGACGAATAACGCCAAGGGTTTACCGTGGCGAAGATCCTCGAACACGAGCTTGACACCGGTGACCACGAGCAGGGGATAAACGAGCCAGATGAGTTCGAGCAGGTGCCGCCTTGAACCGAGGCCGGCAAGGATGATCGCGCTCAGTGAGAGGATTGCAGTCCGAATAGCGGCAGCCCAGGCCGGATCGACGGCGGAACCGCGGCCAACGATCTCGAACGCCCACCCGAGGCCCACGGAGGCCAGGCTGACGAGCGCGACGACCGCAAGGATGACCGCCGGTATCCGTCTCGGCCAACGAACCGACTCAATCTGCCGTAACGGCGCGACGACGATGTAACACGTCACCGCAGCAGCGGCAACGGCGACGTCCGATACAGCGACTGAGCTTCCGGTCCCGGTTATTGGAAGCAGCAGAGTTTCGACGGCCTGTGCGCCCAGACCGGCGATTGCGGCTGCTGCCGTCACGTACGCGGCGCTGTGGGCTCGGAGCGTATGGCGATCGTTTGTCCTTCCGGCAAGGGCTGCCGCGATCCCGATCGCACTCAAGACGAGGATGGCAGTCGTATCGTTGGCCACGATCCTCAGTCCCCAAATGACAAGGATCAGACCGAGCGAGGTGTAATAGAAGAATCTGCGCCCCATTCCCAGGCGGCGATCGACAAAGGCGAAGCTGACCCCGTAGCTAGCCGCACCTGCAAACAGCATGCCCCAGCCGAGAATTTCTGTAGCGCCGTGTATTCCGCGAACCACCGCGGCCAAGCTCGTGAGACCGACCACAAGGCAAACTGCGGACTGGACGAACTCGAAACCGCCCGGCCGTTGTCCCAGCTTCAGCATGAGCAGCGAAAAGCTCCCGAGATAGACAACCAGGTAAGCCACCAGCACGGCGACAGCCAGAGGAACGGACGGTCCCTCGGGAATGCCGGGAACCGTTGGGCGAAGTGACACGGAGACGATCATCAACGGGACGACGTTGACGATCACCGCGACCGGCCAACGGAGGGCCATCCACCCTCTGCTGTGGGCGAACCACAGGCTGGCGCCGCCAACCAGCAATGCAAGGGCAGCGCCCGATCCCCAGTTGCGATAGGTTAACAAGATCGTGAAGTCGGTGACGAGAGCCGCGGCGCTGACGAACCAGGCGAAGATCTCCAGGTTGCGCCGCCAGGCGACCGTGAACATGGAGATTGAGAAGACGGCAAGAAGGGCGGTGGCCGCGTCGGCATCCAACAGGTCGAATTTGGTGGTCGCCTCCCAAATCAAAGGGTAGGCAATCACAACGGACGCCAGACCGAATAGAACCGCACTCAGAGGGCGACCGCTGCCCGCGCCGCGATCGGCTGCGAATAGCCAGACCGCAGCGTAGGTGAGGCCCAGCGCGACCCCCAGGGCGAGCGGCATGGTTCCGGTGTCGGTCAGGCTTCGCAAGAGAAAGGCGCCGCAGAGGATCAGAAAGGTACGGCCGATGAGTCCGAGCACGTGAGCAACAGTGAAGGACTCGGAGGGGGCTACGGCAGGAGTGGCAGCAACTGAGGTGTCAACGGTGGCCGGCTCAAACGACTCGACGATCGGTGATTCGGCGGCGAGGTGGTCCCGGCCCTCGAGCTGCGATACGCGGGACTCGAGCTGTTGCAGCCGTTTCAAAAGGAGATCGAGTGCTGTTTTAATTGGAGCCAGCTTGTCCTGCATCGAATCTCCAGAAGCGACCGTTTTAGGAATCTCAGAATATCCTACATTTGCTCCAATATTCAAGAATATGGGCGTTCAGCTGAGCAGATTCGATGATCTGCGCTTATCTGCGTGATCTGCGGTTTCTCCGTTGAGCGAGTGGGTGGCGCCCTCAAGGCCCAGGCTCCAAGCCCCAGGCCGAAAAAAATGCCCCGCGGAAACCCGCGGGGCAAAGACCGAATAAAAGGAGATTGTGATGAAGACTAGCTATTCTGACTCTGATAAAAGCCCATGAGGATTTTGGCGACCTCAGGCCGGGCGAACTCGGGTGGCAGGTCTTCGCCGGCGCTGAGCATCTCGCGCACCTTGGTGCCGGAGAGAAAGACGAAGGACTCCTTCTTGTGGCCTTCGGGGGCTTCGCGCATCATGATGACCTTGCCGAGCTCTCTCGAATATGCGGTGTGGTCAGCCTCGAAGATCTTGAGATCGAGGGCGCCTTCGGGGACCTCGTCGTGGAAGACGGCCTGGGCGTCGAACGGACCGTAGTAGTCGCCGACACCGGCGTGGTCGCGGCCGACGATCAGGTGGGTGGCGCCCATGTTCTGGCGGAAGACGGCGTGCAGCACGGCTTCACGGGGACCGGCGTAGAGCATGTCGAAGCCGTAGCCGGTGATCTCGACGGTGTTGGGTGGGAAGTAGAGCTCGACCATCTTGCGGATCGCGGCGTCGCGGACGTCGGCCGGGATGTCGCCGGGTTTGAGCTTGCCGAGCAGCATGTGAATCACGGCGCCGTCGGCGTTCTCGCGCTCCATGGCCATGCGCACCAGTTCCTCGTGGGA
>JAOZUP010000121.1 GCA_029938595.1 Thermoanaerobaculales bacterium
GCTGGATCTTCGTCCACATCGAGGGCGAGCCCTACGAGCGCGGCTACCAGTACGGTTCGTTGATGCCGGACGAGATCGCCGAGTACATCCGCAAGCTCGGTGTGGTGCAGTACCGTGAGGATCCGGAGACGGGTTGGGACACCATCCGGTTCGAAGCCGACGCCCTCTTCCTGCGTAAGTACGATGACGAGTATCTGACCGAGATGAAGGGCATCGCCGACGGCGCCGCCGATGCCGGCGGAGAGGTCTGGGAGAGGCCGATCGACCTCCGCGACATTGTTGCGCTGAACTCGGTGGTTGACATCGGCCAGCTCTACGACGCGCTCGAGGTGACGCCCAACTCGCTCACCGGCCAGGCCTTTGTCGCGCCCGACGAGGAGCTCGACGTCGACATCAACCAGCACAAGTGCTCAGCCTTCCTCGCCACCGGGCCCGCGACCCGGGACGGCGGGATCGTCTTCGGTCAGATCTTCATGTGGGGCGGTTACACCGGCATGCACTGGAACGTGATCACCGACCTGGTGCCGTCAGATGGCTACCGGCTGGTCTACCACACGTTCCCGGGAGGCATCCACTCGGGGGCCGACTTCTACCTCAACTCGGCCGGCATCGCCTTCGGTGAGACCACGGTCATGCAGACCCCGTACGAGGCAAACTCCACCCCGCAGTCCAACCGCGCCCGCAAGGCGGCTCAGTACGCTGCTTCGATCGACGATGTCGAGCGGATCCTGTGGGAGAAGAACAACGGAATGTACACCAACGACTGGCCGATCGCCGACTTCAAGACCGGCGAGGTGGCCATTCTCCTCCTCGGGACCAAGGAGAAAAAGCTCTGGCGCACGTCGGAGGACATGAGCCCCTTCGGCACGCCCGGCTTTCTGTGGGCCAACAACAACCCGCGTGACCCCGAGGTGCGCAAGGAGTACGTGGCCCAGCCCGACGACCGGCCCTTTGACCTTATGTTCTCGCCGTGGAACCGGGATGTGGCGTTCAACGAGTTCTACCGTGAAAACAAAGGCACGATCGACGCCAACGCCGGCGTCGCGCTGTGGGCCTCCTCGCCGGTCAACCGCGCCCACGCCTGCGACGGCAAGATCACGACCACCGAGATGGCCAACGAGATGGTCTTTCTTGCCCACCACGGCAAGGTAACCCTGCGCGAGAAGTTTCCAACCAAGGGATGGCGCTACCTGCCGGATCTGCCCGGCGCCGAGCCCCACCTCAGCCTCGGCTACTCGGTCGTGAGCCCGGTCTTCATCGCCGACCAGCTCAAGGCGGCGCGGGCTTCCCAGGAAGCCGTGGCAAACGAAAAGGATACGCCGGATCTCGAGCTCGGCGATACGGCGGCGGCGTTCGACATCGACAAGAAGGAGCTGTGGCGCGGCACCATTGAGCCTGCGTCGCCCGCCGAGAGCTGGTTCGTCAGCGCTACCGCCGCGTACTGGCGGCTGCTCGAGGGGCTCCCCGACGATGATTCTGCCGTGGCCGCGGAGGAGCTGGCAGAGGAGCTGGCGGCTCTCGAGGCGCGGTACCTCTACACCGTTTCCCGCGAAGAGGGCCTGACCGCGCTCGACGCCCACCGTGCCTACGATCGCTACGCCCCCTACCTGCTGCCGCGGATCAAGGGCACCTTTGCCCTTCACCAGCTGCGGCTGCTGTTGGGCAACGAGGTCTTCTTCGACGTGATGGCGGCGGCCCACGACCGCTACCGCGGGCGTGAGATGTCCACCAAGGAGTTCCTCGCGGTGGCCGAGGAGGTATCAGGGCGCGAGCTGGCCTCCTTCGTCGGTCAGTGGCTCGATCGCACCGGTCTGCCACGGGTGCAGCCACAGGTCGAGGTGAAGAAGATCCGAGGTGGGGGATGGGACCTCGTCGTCGGTGTCGTGCAGAGCGGCGAGCTCTATCAATTCGTGACCCACCTCGAGGTAGAGGTGGGAGAGGAGCGGTCAATCCACCGGATCGAGGTTACGGGCAAGCAAGCCATCTCACTCCACTTCGAGCAGCGCCCGACCCGCGTCGTCTTCGACGCCCTCCACGACATCCCGGTCGAACACGGCAGCTTCTATGTGTGGCGGAATCTCATCGACGACTTCCACAACACTCTGATCGTCTACGGCACTGCGCGCCAGATCGAGGCCAACCACACGATGGCCCGCCGCTGGCAGGAGAAAGTCGCCGACACCTACATCGAGATTCTGCCGCCGTTGGTCAAGGACGCCGAGCTCGGCGCCGACCGCGCGGCGACTCACGATCTCATCGTGATGGGCACCCTCGACGACAACGCGTTTTACGGCGTGATTCCCGAGGATGTGCCCGTTCGCCTCGGCCGCGATCACTTCGAGTGGATGGGGGAGAGCTACGGCGAGCCCGATGACGGCCTCTTCCTCGTGCTGCCAAACCCGTTGAACCCGGACAAGGTCATGTATGTGCTGGCCGCTAACTCGGGGATGGAGCTCTACCACATGACCGAGACCTACCACCGCGACATCCCGCAATGGGCACGCTTCAAGGGCGACGAGATCGTGGATAGCGGATATTACGAAAGGCGGGGATTCGTCATCGACATCGATCCATGACCGCCCTGTCGTTATCGCTGCCGCCGCCGTTACGGCGTGCGATTCACGGGTACTTGGGTCGGCGGGCGGTCCTGGTTGATGAGCTGCCTCCGGAGCGCAGGCCGGCGGCGCTATCGCTCACGGAGATCGCGAGTGGCCTGGAGCGGCCGGGGGCTGAGCTGACCGTGCTCTCGTACAACGTCAAGCGCGGGGAGCGGATGCAAGCGGTGGCCGCCACCATCGAACGGGCTGTCGAGAACCATCGGCCCGACCTGATCTTCCTCCAGGAGACCCCGGTGGAGCTCTTCCGTCACCCACGGTTGGCGAACATCTTCGAGTCGCGCAGCCTCTTTTTCGCCCCCTTCCACCAGGTCGACCGGCCGGACTATCGCTATCCCTACGACCGATATGGACAGCTCATCGCGAGCGCTCGTTTGATGCTCGAGCCTCGCGTCATCGAGCTGCCCACCGTCAATCCGGCCACCCTCGGTCCGGGCCACCTCATGAAGCGGGTCGCGCTCTACGCCGAGCTGCCGACCGCCGACGGCCGGACCGTCGGCGTTGTGAACGTGCACAACGAGCCCTTCGCCAGGCGACGTGATCGCTGCCTTCAGTACGAGGCCTTCCTGCGCGCCATCGACGGGCGCGCGCCCGAGGTGGCGGTCTGCAGCGGCGACTTCAACCCTTCCCTCGGCCAGCGCGGCGAGCCCGGGCTCCGACTGCTCGAGGAGCACGGCTTCGACAACGCCTTCGCCCACAGGTGGCGTGCACTCGACACCTGCCTCGCGCGCGGCCATGCTGGATTTCTGTCCGCCGACGTGCTGCCGCTGGGCGGCTCGGACCACCGCCCGACCTTCTTCTGCCTACGGCTGTAATCTCTCTCGCTGCCCGCGTCCGAGTGAGGTGTTAAGAGTGAAGAGTGAAGGCCTTCCAACTTGCAGTGTCGTAAACGCGTCGGCCTTAACTCTTAACTGAGCCGCCTGGAAGATTCGGCGACACGCGGGCGGGGATAAACCCCGCCCCTACGGTTCTCTTTGTAGGGGAGGGGTTTATCCCCTCCCTTTGAGTGCAACCATCACGCGAATCTGGTCGCAATCTGATTTTTGCACGAGGCTCCTCTTAACCCTCAACTCCTCAAATGCGGACGGGGTCGGCGGCTCAAGTCGATGGGTGGTTGAGGTCCGCGATAGTCTGCTCGAGGAGCGCATTGAACTCCTTCGGCCGCTCCATCATCAGGAAATGGCCGACGCCTTCCATGGTGATGACGTCGAAGTCCTCGTGGTAGGCGCGATTGCCCTCGACATTGGTGGCGTTCATGGTCGAGTTGATACAGCGGATCGGGATTGCGGCCGGGACCGCGGCGAAGGCCGCCGCCGCATCGTATTCGACGAAGCGGCGCATCAGCGCGCTGCCGATCTCCGGGGGACCCGCGCTCATGTCGGCGGCGATGCGCTCGACCAGAACCGGGTCCGCCCCTTCCGGGAACATCGAGACGACAAAGCCCCTGCAGGTTCCCACGAAGTCGCTCTCGAACGCCGCCAGGAAGGGCGCTACCTCCTCAGGGTCGTACTTCAATTCCGCGTCCTGGAGGGTGTCGACGCCAACCACGCCGATGACCCGGTCGGGCATCAGCCGCGCGGCCTCGAGCACTACCGGCCCGCCCATCGAGTGGCCGATCAGGATCACCCGGTCGAGGTCGAGCCCTTCGACAACCGCCTCGACATCTGCGCCGAAGGCCATCAGCGGCCAGCCCTCACGGTCCATCCCGGACTCGCCGTGCCCGGCGAGGTCGATGGTGACGACGGTGTGGGTCTCGCTGAACAACGCTGCCTGGGCCGCCCAATAGGTCTGGTCGCACATCCAGCCGTGGACGAAGACCAGCGCCGGCGAACCGCTGCCGGCGACCGTGTAAGCAATCGCCACCCCGTCGGGTGCGAAGGCAGTGCCGGGACCGGCTACCGGGCCGGCTGGCACCGGCGCCGTCGGGACGTCTGGCGAAGATCCGCCGCAGGCAAGGGCGAAGGCGAAAACTGCGATCAAGGAGATGTGTTTCATGTGGCCTCCAAAGAGGGGGACAGTGTAGTCGACTCGGTAGCATCGAGTGCCGTCCACCCCCTTTTGAACCGCGAAGAACGCAAAGAACGCAAAGGAGACGCAAAGATTTTTCAAAGCTCATGAAATGGGATCCCTCTGCGTTCTTTGCGGTTCAATTCGGGTGGGTGGGGAAATCTCAGGCCCCTCCACCGCCAATTCGAATGGGGGGTTCGAATCGCTATCGCTATCGGAATCGCTATCGCTATCGATGGAAATCGTGGTGAATTGAGGGTTCGATAGCGATTCCGATAGCGATACCGATAGCGATCTCGATCACGGGTGTCAGCCGGATGTGGACGAGCTCCCGGAGGGACCAGGCTGCGCCAGCACCCTGGCGATGGTTTGCAGGTCCATCCACCACTGCGACTTGGGTCGCTGGTGCTTGGAGTCCACCTGCCGCCGCAATGTCTCCAAATCCGAGAACTCCACGTTGCCGTCGCTGAGACCGATCGCGAGCGCGGCGTGGGTTCCCGCCTCGGCCTCGTCGATGAGCCGCTCGACGCAGCGTTTGGCGAGGCGGGTGGCGAGGATGCGGTCAAACGGGCTGGGGTTCCCGCCCTGCTGCAGGTGGCCGAGGATCGCCTGTCGCACATCAAAGAGATCGCCTCCCTCCTCCTCGAAGAGCGAGACCATGAACTGGGTGGTGTAGCAGGCGCTGGCCTCCTCGTTGCGAATCATGAGGCCGAGGCGTTTGCCACTCGAAAAGCCCCCGATGAGGTCCTCGACGTCCTTTTGGAGATCGGCGATCGTGACCCCTTCCTCGTTGAGATAGACACGTTCGGCGCCGCTCGCGATCCCGGCCATCAGGGCCAGGTACCCGCAGTAGCGGCCCATCACTTCGACCACGAAGCAGCGCCGCGAGGCCACCGCCGACTGCTTGATCTTGTCGACCGCCTCGACAATGGCATTGAGCGCGGTGTCGGCGCCTACCGAGAGCTCCGACCCAGGGAGGTTGTTGTTGATGGTCGCCGGCAGGCAGATGATGGGGATTTCGAAGGCAGGAAACGCCTCGCGTTTGCGGGCCAGGCGAAGCAAGGCGTCGTAGCCCGACCACCCGCCGATCATCAATATGCCGTCGATTGAGAGATCCTCGATGTTCCGGGCGATGGCATAGAAGTCCTTGCCGCGCGGAATCGTGCGGTTGGTGCCGAGCTCGCAACCGCCGGCCGTCGTCCAACCGCGAACGCTCATCCAACCGAGCTCCTCGATATCGCCGTCGATCAGGCCTCGGAATCCGTGGCGAATACCGAGCACCTGGTGGCCCTCGTCGAGGGCGAGACGCACGGCGGCGCGAGTGGCGGTGTTCATGCCGGGCGCCGGACCGCCCGACGACAGGACCGCGAGACGAAGCCGGCGTTGACCCGGTTTGGGTGGGTTGGGTAGCGACCGCAGAAGTGTCTGGAGAGTGTCGATGTTATCCGAGAAACTGCCGCCCCGCAGCCGCAGCGCTTCGTTCGAGTCGTTGTTGTTGATCGCCTCGGCGATTTTTAAGGTGGCTTCGACACAATCCATCAGCGGCCGGCGGGTGATCCGGTTGTGGCGCACGCCCACCAGTTGCGGCGTCGACTCCGAGCTGGCCGCCATCACCTCGTGAACCGCGGCATGGCCGAGCAGCGTTCCCATCAGACGGTCGTAGGCGGAGGGAGCACCACCACGCTGCACGTGGCCGAGGATGGTGATGCGGACCTCCTCCTCCATCCGCTCCTCGAGGACTTGTTTGACGCTCCCGGCGGTGATCGGACGACCGTCGCTGTCGATTGCGCCCTCGGCGATGATCACGATGCTGTCGCGGCGGCCGGCCTCGCGGCCGGCGCGTAGCCGCCGCGGCAGAATCTCGGTCCAGGAGTCACCGGCCGGCGGCGCCTCCGGGATGAGCACCGCGTCGGCGCCAGTCGCGAGACTGCTCATCACTGCCAGGTAGCCGCAGTGACGACCCATGACCTCGACCACGAAGGTGCGCTGATGGCTGGCCGCGGTGGCGCCGATGCCGTCCACCGCCTCTGCAATCCGGTGCAGCGCGGTGTCGGCGCCGATCGACATATCGGTGCCGGCCATGTCGTTGTCGATCGATGCGCCGATGCCGGCGAGCGAGAGATGGGGATGTCGCTCGGCGGTCTCGGCCGGGATCCGCCCCTGCTCCAAAAGCTCCGCGATCAGTCCGGGCCACTCCCGGTGGAGGAGGTCGGCGGCGGTTAGGCTGCCGTCACCGCCCATCACGATGAGTCGGTCGATACCGTGCTCGATGAGGTTCTGCACGGCGCGAAGCCGTCCGTCCCGGGTCCGGAACTCGTCGCTGCGGGCGGTGCCGATCACGGTGCCACCCAGGTGCATGATGCCGCCGACCGCATCCCAATCCATGGGTCTGAACGCGTCACCGCCCTCGACCAGACCTCGATACCCCTCGCTGATGGCCACTGCCTCGATGTCCGCCTCGAGAGCCGTACGAACCGCTGCGCGAAGGGCCGAGTTCATACCGGGCGCGTCGCCGCCGCTGGTCAGGATGCCGAGTCGGTGTGTGTGCTTGTTCTCGTCGTTCATAGTTTCCCTTAAAAGCGTCAAGATCGAGCGGGCATTCTAACCCGCACTTCTCACCACGTCGCGTAGCGAGGCCCGCGAGATGTCGTGAGATGTGCGGGTTCACCTGCGTTCACGAAAACGCTGAGATCGCGGCACGGGCGGCGGCGATCAGGATGATGACGGCGAAGAGGCGTTTGAGGGCCGCCGCCGACAGCCGTGTCTCGGCGAGATGAGCGCCAGCCAGACCGCCGATGAGGACCGCAACACCCAACGGCGCAGCAATCTGGAGGTCCACCGCCCCGCGGAGGCCATGCGCGGCGAGACCGGCGATCGAGAGGATGAGGACGGTGGCCGAGCTCATCGCCGCGACCTCGCGCGGACCCGCCCAGCCGAGGAGCAGGATCAGAGGCCCGAGAAAGATGCCGCCGCCGATGCCGAGGAAGCCGGAGGCCAGGCCGATGGCGATGCCGGCGGGGATCGCCACTGCCCACAGCTGCACCGTTGAGGGGGGGGTTGGATCGCCAGTGTTGGTGGCCGATTTCAGCATCGCCGCCGCGGCCGCAGCCAGACCGATGGCGAGCACCAACAGAAAGAGGCGGCGCGGCGCTGTGATGAGGCCGCCGATAAACGCAGCCGGGATCGCGGGGATCAGGAACGGCAGCAGAATGCCGGTCTGCAGACGGCCGGCGACGCCAAAGCGCAGCAGGGCGGCGCCGGTAACGACGATGTTGAGGGCCAGGGCGGTGGACGGCATGGCCTCGGTGTCCATGCCGAAGAGAGTCATCAACGCCAGGTAGCCGGTGCCGCCTCCGAGCCCAACCGCGGCGTAGGCAGCTGCAATCAGCGCGCACAGCGGGGCCAGCAGCAGCATCGTAGTCGTCGTCACGGTCCGATTGTGCCATGAACCGTTTCCGTGCCCGCCGCCCACGGTCTTCGACCGCGGCCACGGTCGCTCACCGGTAGGCCCTCAGAACGCGAGCGTTCCTCGGTCCCGCCGGTGAGCGCCCTCGCGCGCCTTTGGCGCGCCGGCGGGCTACATTCATGCGGAGGGAGACCGTCTACCTCCATTTTCCCGCCCCCACCCACCCGCCCTCGGAAAGCCACGACGGGCTACGCCCGCCGCGCCTTTCCGAGAGGTAGGAGTGATAAATGGCATTCGAGGCTGATTGTGGTGTGTCGACGGTGCTGGAGAAATTTCGCGTACCGAGAACAGTCGGGCCCCTCGTGTCGGGAGGGCGCTGGGTGACGTGCTGCACGTGGCCCCACCCGCCAAGGTCGTGAGGATTTTCATGTTTGGGAATGGGTGGTTGGGCGGCAAATCCGAAATCCGAAATCCGAAATCCGAAATTCCCCGTGCCGCCATTCCTAATTCCTAATTCCTAATTCCTAATTCATGCCGATATACTCTCCCAATGACGTCACCCGCCTTGAAGGCCCTTCTGCTCGATCTCGACGACACGCTGCTCGGCAATCCGATGAAGACGTTCATCCCGGCCTATTTCCGGGCGCTTACGGAATTTGTGACCGAGATCCAGCCGCCCGAGCGCCTCATCGAACAGCTTCTGATCGCCACCCGAATGATGGATGGCGGTGACGGCGTGGGGCCGAGCAATGGGGAGATTTTCGCCGAGGCGTTCTTTGCCGGTCTCGGCGTACCGCGGGAGGAGCTCGAGCCGGTCTTCGAGCGCTTCTATGCGGAGGCGTTTCCGAAGCTGCGTCCGCTGACCGCCCGGCGGCCGGCGGCGCCGAAGATCGTCGAGTGGGCAGGGCAGCGGGGGCTGCAGGTCGCCATCGCCACGAACCCCGTATTTCCCCGGACCGCCATCGAGCAGCGGATGGAGTGGGCTGCGGTGGGAGTGGATCGCTTCGAGTACGCCCACGTGACCAGCTACGAGAACAGCCACGCCACCAAGGCGCGACCCGCGTACTACCGGGAGATCCTCGATGTGCTCGGGCGCGGTCCGGAGGAGTGCCTGATGGTGGGCGACAACTGGAATTGGGACATCGTGAATGCGGCCGAGATCGGCATGCCCGGTTATTGGATCGCCGATCCCTCGAGTCCACCGCCGTCGGCGGGGTCCCTGCCGGTAGGCCAGGGGAGCCTCGACGATTTCTTCGATGCCGCCAGGAGTGGAGCTCTCGAGGAGAGTCTGGCCGTTCGGACGAGCCAAAGGCTTGCCGGGTGAACGCGCTGGATCTGCGTCGTCGCCTTGCCGATCACGTGGTGGTGACCGATGGTGCCATGGGGTCGGAGCTGTTGCAGCGGCTGCCCGATGGATCAAGCCTCGACCTCGCCGCACACGAGCACCCGCAGGCGGTGCTCGACATCCACCTCGCCTATATCGAAGCCGGCGCCGAGCTCATCGAGACCGCGACATTCGGCAGCTCGCGGCCGCGCCTCGAGCGCATTCGGGTCGGCGATATCACCGAGACGGTAAATGCCGCCGCGGTCAAGCTCGCGCGCGAGGCGCGTGAAATCTCCGGGAAGGACATCCTGGTCGCGGGGTCGATGGCGCCGCTGGCAGGTGTCCTCGATCTCGATGAACCCGAGGGGCGGGCCATGATCCCGACGGCCCATGCCGAGCAGGCGGCGATCCTCGCCGGCCGTGGCGCCGATCTCCTGGTTCTCGAGACCTTTTTCCGCGTTGACGAGCTGGCGATCGCTGTGGAGGCGGTGCGCACCGTCACCGATCTGCCGCTGATCGCCATGATGACCTTTGCCCATGAGCGGCCCCCCCACCCGTACGAGGAGCAGGGATGCCTCCTCGACGAACTGGCCGATCTCGATCTGTTGGCTCTGGGTGTCAACTGCGCACC
>JAOZUP010000514.1 GCA_029938595.1 Thermoanaerobaculales bacterium
CGAATCTCTGCTTGTACCCCAGGGAGACCCGTTCCCTTTCGCGATCGAAGCGAAGAACCACCACGTCAACCTCGTCGCCAACCTTGAAGTACTCGGTGGGATGGCCGACGCGCCCCCACGAGATGTCGGTGATATGGAGGAGACCGTCGAGGCCCCCGAGGTCGACGAAGACTCCGTAGTCGGTGAGGTTCTTAACAATGCCGTTGACCAGCTTGCCCTCTTCGAGGGTGGCCATCGTCTCTTCCTTGACCTTGCCCTGCTCCTCCTCGAGGATCGCCTTTCGAGACAGAACGACGTTGGAACGACGGCGGTCGAACGAGATGATGCGGGCCTCGATCTCTTGCTCGAGGTAGTCCTCGAGCCTCCGGTTCGGAAGCAGGTCAACCAGCGATCCCGGCAGAAAGGCGCGAACGCCAATGTCCACCGACAGCCCACCCTTCACCCGTTCCAGTACTTGACCGCGAACCGGCTGTCCGGACTTGTACGCCTCTTCGATAGAGCTCCACGTCTTGAGCTTGGCCGCGCGGTCACGGGACAGACGGACGCGCCCCTGGGCCTCGTCCATCCGCTCGACGAAGACCTCGACCTCGTCATCCACCTTGATCTGGACCTCGTTCGTCTCGGGGTCAGTGAATTCAGACACCGGCACAGAGCCCTCGCACTTATAACCGATGTCGATCAATACCTCGTCGCTGTCCACGGCGACGACCGTGCCGTGTACGACCTCCCCCTCCTTGAGGGATTGTAGAGAGGACTCCATGAGCTGCTCCATCGACAGCTCGTTCATCCCGTCGGCCTGTTCCTGTTCGTCGTTAATATCCGGGTCCGTCATCAAAACCGTTCCTCCTTGCTGGACACACCCTCTGCGTACCCAGCGTCCGTAATTCGCTGACCTTACGGCCTCCCGCACGTTACTGTCAAGCTCCTTGTGGGAAAAGATTTGCGACCTCCGCCATCAACCGCTCGACGACCTCGTCGAGGCTCAGGTCGGTGGTGTCGACCACCACCGATCCAGGTGCCACCTGTAAGGGAGACTCCGAGCGGGAGGTGTCTTGGCGATCGCGCCGGTTTTGTTGCTCCCGAACGTCATCGAGGCTGGTCGCCACATCGCTGCCGACGAGGTCTCGGTGGCGCCGCTGTGCCCTTTCCTCCGCACTGGCGGTTAGAAAGATCTTGAGATCTGCGTCCGGAAAGACGACGGTACCGATATCCCGCCCTTCCATCACTCCCCCATTTTCAAGACCCAGCCGGCGCTGCATCGGCACCAGCGCCTGCCGCACCTCCGGGATGGCCGAAACCGTGGAGGCCATCAGTGCACATTCCGGGGTCCGAATCTCGAAGCTCACATCGTCACCGTCGATCTCAATCCTGTTGCCGGTAACGCCGCTGGAGACTTCGATCGGGTGGTTCTCCATCAGTTCGACCACACGTGCTGAGGCCGCCTCGTCGAGAGCCGTCGACAGCCCGTCGCGAAGGGCCAGCAGCGCCACGGCGCGATACATGGCGCCGGTGTCGAGATAGGGGACGCCGAGGCGTTGGGCCAGGCGAGTTGCAATCGTCGATTTCCCGGCCCCGGCCGGTCCGTCAATGGCGACGAGAATTTTGTGATCTCCTGGCACGGGCGCTTTCCTTTCTCGGAACGGGCAAGCAGTCATTGTACAGGGTGCCCTAACCCTCATATCTTACCGGGTTGTACCGCGAGGGCGGTGAGGTGCCGTGCCCAATGGGGTTTACGATCCAAAGGCCCGGCCGGGCCTTGTTGGGCGCGGAGTCGTGCTTGACCGTACGTCGAGCACCCCGACGCAAGAAAACACCGCTGGGTGCGGTGCATCGCCGGCTGCAGCAGCAAGCCGGTGAGATATGGGGGTTATGATCATGGGGTGGACCAGTATCGCAGAAGCCTTGTTGCCGCCGAACGCCGTGCCGTAGGGATTAGCCCCGCCGGCGGCCTCAGGGTCGGTGTGGGATATCCCAACTCATACCACGTGGCGATGTCGTCCCTCGCCTACCAGTGGGTAGTTGAACTGGCAGCCTCCTGCGGCGACGTGGGAGTGGAACGCTTCTTTGCCGGAGAGCTCGCCGACGGGCGAACTCTCGACGGGGAGAGCGCGCTCGGCGACTTTGACCTGCTGGCGTGGAGCTGTTCATTCGAGCTCGATGAGCCAAACCTCCTTACCACCCTCGATGCCGCCGGCATCCCCCGACGGTGGAACGACCGAGACCGGCGCCACCCTCTCGTGGTCATGGGTGGCGCTGTCGCATCTATCAACCCCCTGCCACTCGCACCAGCCGTCGACGTTTTTGTGCTCGGGTCTGCCGAACTCCTGTGGCCGGCGTTGCTGGAGACGATGGCTGAGCATCCGGAACGGGAACGGCTTCTGCTCGAACTGGCGTCGCGCGACGGTTACTTCGTACCGGCCTTTCACCTCGACGCCCGGGGCCGGCCCTCGGGACGAAGGCGACGGGTAGAGAAACGAGACGCGCACATGCAGGACCCGGCCATGGTCCCGGCCTCGCACGTGGTCACTCCGAACACCGAGTACAGCAGTCGGGGGCTGGTCGAGATGTCCCGCGGCTGCCCAGAGAAGTGTCGCTACTGCTGGGTTAGTTACAACTACGGTCGTCTCCGCTGTTACCCGAAGGATGGAATCCTCGAAAAGATCGACCGTCTCCGGAAAATCACCGACCGAGTCGGTTTCGTCGCCACCGCCGTCGGCGACCACCCGGATCTCGCGGAGATCCTCGAGGCGTGCCGGAGCCGCGA
>JAOZUP010000515.1 GCA_029938595.1 Thermoanaerobaculales bacterium
GCGAACAGCGTCTTTGGACCGGATGCCGTCGGCCCGGGTGAAGCGGTGGCCACCTACAATCTCTACGAGCTCGACGATGAACTGATCTCCGGTTTCGCCCAGCTGACCTGGCGAATCGACCCGTCCGTCCGGCTCGTCGGCGGCGCGAGATACGCTGTGGATTCCAAGAAGGTCCATCGCGATTCCAATTGCTGGCTCGGCATCCTGCCGGATGAGCTCGTTCCCATGCCCCCCGACGGACCCTCGGGTCTGTGCCCCGACCCGAGGCTCAACGGCTATAGCGATGAGCGCACCTCGCGGAACTTCATGCCCGAGATCGCGCTCGAGTGGGACATCTCAAAGGACATGCTCTTCTATGCCAAGGCGACCACCAGCGCCAAGGCCGGCGGCTTTGCCTCGGCGGGTTCGTTCAACCCGGCGGATTCGCCGGAGTACGGCGACGAAAAGGCGATCGGGTACGAGCTCGGTCTTCGGTCCAGCTTCGCCCGCGGCATACTCAGTGCGACCGCGTTCTTGACCGATTTCAAAGACCTCCAGGTCAACGCGTTCGTATTCGACGACTCCGGAAGCGGAGCGGGCACACAGATCATCACCAACGCGGCGCGCGCGAGGTCGCAGGGCCTCGAGCTCCAGGGGAGATGGGCCGCTTATCGATCGCTGCAGGTCGGCGCATCGCTGGCCTGGCTCGATGCCAGCTACACCTCGTACCCCGGGGCGCCGTGCAACTCGACAAACGCCGACCCGCTCGGCTTTTGTGACCAGTCAGGCGAGAAACTGCCGTTCGCGCCGGACTGGTCCGCCAATCTCTTTGCTGACTTCCGGCATGATCTCGGTCCACGGCTGGCCCTGCTCGCAGGCCTCGACATCGCCGGCAGCGACGGGTACATGACCGAGGGCTCACTCGAGCCGGATGCGGCGCAGGGTTCCTGGGTTCGGGTTGGGGCCCGGATCGGCCTCGCGGCTCCGGATGACCGCTGGTCTGTGGCGCTCATCGGCCGCAACCTCACAAAGGAAGCGGTGATCGCGTCGTCGGGGACATTCGGCAGATACGTTGTCGGTTATATCGATCCACCGAGGACGGTCACGTTGATGGCGGGTTATAGATTTCGGTGAGGGTTGGACAAAGGTCGTCGTCAATTCGGGTTATGGCCCGAGGAGACCGAAGCGCACGATCAACCACAGCAGCCCAAAACCGATCAGAAAAGCCAGTCCCACCACTGCGAGGGCTCGGATCGCCGGCCCGGGGCGGGTGTCCTCCGGCAGATGCGGTGAGGCGATCACACGCATGTTGAGATAGGCGAAAACTGGCGCGGCGAGGAACGCAATCATCGTCACCAGGTCGATGAAATGGGTGAAACGGGACCGAAAGGCGTAGATGATGAGCAGCGCTACGAGCCCGACACCGATCATCCAGGCGGCTTGGAGGCGTTCCCAGCTTTGCGGAGTCTGGCGCCGCAGAAGACTCTGCGTAACGGCCAATGAGCGTGACGAGGCGTCGATGGCCGTCAGGCTCGTAGACAGCATGGCAAAGAGAGCGGCCACCGCCACGACAGGTCGGCTCCACTCGCCGAGGGTCTGTGCATAGAGACCGACGAACTGCGAGGCGAAGTCGGCGCTGGAGGACGCAAACACCTCTCCGGAGCCGTACATCACCAACGCTCCGAGCGACACGAAGGCTACAGCCATGAGGGCGGTCAGGCCGTAGCCGAAGTTGAAATCGAGGAGGGTATCCGCCAACGAGACCCGTCGCTCGTTCGCCGTATCGCGGGCGACTACCCACAACGACTGATAGACGCTGGCTTCGATGGCGTTCGGCATCCACCCCATGAGGGCGATCAGGAACCCGAGATGCACCGCCTGCCACGGGCTGGCCCCCTGGTAGCTCTCGGGCGCGACCGAGCCGTGCCAGACGGCGGCGGCGAGCGCCAGCACGGTGGCGACCACCATCACGGAGACCATGATCTTGATCACCAGGTCGAGACCGCGGAAACGTCCGATGATGACGAGGGCAATGGCGGCCGCGATCAGCAGTGCGCTCCACATGGTCGGGTCCAGGCCGATCTGAAACAGATTCTGGGCCAGCGCGGTGGTCACGAACACCATGGCGGCGATCCCGATAACCGATGACACGATTTGGATCAGGAAGTACGCAATCAGGACGCCGCGGCCGAGCCGAAGATACCCGTGCAGCAGGCTTTCACCGGTTGCCGCGGCATATCGGTGGCCGTACTCGAAAAACGGGTACTTTGCGAGATGAACGGCAATCACCAGGCCGACGAGTTGAAAACCGAAACCGGCGCCGGCGCGGGTCGACTGGACGAGATGCGAGACGCCGATCGCCAATCCGGCCATCAGCAATCCCGGACTCGCTGCACGAAACACCCGAGTGATCAAAGGATCCCCAGCTCGGTCCCTTTGGCGACCGCCTGCCGCCGGTTGCTGACGCCCAGCTTCTGGTAGATGCTCTTGCAGTGGGAGTTGACCGTGGATGCGGAAATGTTCAGCTTGGCCGCGATCTCCTTGTCGAAGAGACGCCGCCCGAGCAGATCGATGACCTCCAGCTCCCGGTTGGTGAGCTGCTCGAGCGGTGGCCTGCTCCCCCTGGGTTGCCTGGCATTATCGATGCCGGCTTCCCCCCCGGTCTCCTCAAAGGCAGACAGGATGTGCTCCACAAATGCGGCATGGCTACCCCGTTCGGGTAACCGTCTCAGCATCTGGGCCATGGGCGATCCGAGTTCGAGGAACGGGAAGACGAAGA
>JAOZUP010000516.1 GCA_029938595.1 Thermoanaerobaculales bacterium
TCCGCGAAAAACCCAACATCTGACTACCCTTCGCCGCCCTCGTCACGAAACCCGGCGAGAAGACCAGGCTAGGCGTTCAATTTAAACTTGGCCTTAGCGGACGAGAAGTTTCACGTACCTGTGTAACCCGATTGGAATGCTGCGCCTCGAACCTGTGTAGTATCGAAGCCTCGAGTTTGTTTCGGAGGATCCACTGAGCCAGCTCCATCTGCTGACCGAACGCCGATTCTGGCCGCTTTTCTGGACCCAGTTCCTTGGTGCCTTCAACGATAATCTCTTCAAAAATGCCCTCGCAATCCTCATCGCCTACCGCTCGATGACTTTGCTCGGGATCGAGTCTGCGACCATCGTCGTCGCCTGCGCCGGCATTTTCATTTTCCCTTTCTTCCTCTTCTCGGCCACCTCTGGACAGCTCGCCGACCACTTCCCTAAATGGATATTGATCCGCTGGGTCAAAGTGTGGGAGATCGGCGTGATGATCCTGGCCGGCGTGGGTTTCGCCACCAACAGCGTGGCGCTGCTTCTCGTCGTCCTTTTTTTGATGGGCACGCAATCGGCCTTCTTCGGCCCGGCCAAGTACGCCATCCTGCCCGAGCTCCTCGATGAGCACAGCCTGGTCGGCGGCAACGCCATGGTGGCGATGGCGACGTTCCTTGCCATCCTGCTCGGCACTATCACCGGTGGGCTGGTGGTGGCCGGCGGCGATAGGTGGGTGTCGCGTCTCGGCCTGATCGTGGTGACGGTTGCGGTGCTCGGGCTCGTTGCCAGCCTCTTCGTCAAGAAGACTCCGGCTGCCAACCCGGACCTCCCGGTCAGGCTCGAGCCGGTCAAGCCGACGATCGACATTCTGCGAGTGACGCGCCGCGTGCATCCGGTCTTTTTGTCGGTGCTCGCCGTGTCCTGGTTCTGGTTCCTCGGCGCCTCGTTCCTGTCGGTTTTGCCCAACTTCTCCAAGGACGTCCTCGGGGGCGGTGAAACGGTGGTGACCTTGTGCCTGGCCACCTTCTGCGTCGGCATCGGGACCGGTTCCATGTTGTGCGAGAGGTTGTCACGGCGCCGTCTGGAACTCGGTCTAGTGCCGCTCGGATCCATCGGGATCAGCGTCTTCGCCCTCGACCTCGCGTTCTCGGGCTGGCGGTTCGCCGCGCCGATCGGTGGATCACTGTCCACGGTCGGCGAGTTTCTACACCAACCGGGCAGCGCGCACATTTTGATCGATCTCTTCATGATCGCGGTCTTCTCTGGTTTCTACACTGTCCCGCTCATGACCTTCATCCAGCAACGGTCCGTCCTCGCAGAGCGTTCGCGGGTGATTGCCGGCAACAACATCCTCAACGCGCTCTTCATCGTGGCGTCGTCGGTGATGCTGGTGGTGATGGTGGCGCGCGGGTTTTCATACCCGGCGGTCTTCCTGGTGCTCGCCCTGCTCAATGTGGCTGCCGCCGTCTATATCTATTCGGTTGTTCCGGAGTTTCTCCTCCGTTTCGTCTCCTGGTGCGCGGCCAACCTGCTTTACCGGTTGCTGGTTGAAAACGAGGACGGGATTCCCGCGGAGGGGCCCGCTGTGCTGGCGGCCAACCATGTCAGCTTTGTCGACTGGCTGCTGATTGCTGCGGCCTCTCCACGCCCGGTCCGTTTCGTCATGGCCGAGGAGTACTCGCGGTTGCCCCTGGTTCGTTTCCTCTTCCGCGACGCCAAGGTGATCCCCATCGCTTCTGCTTGCAAAGACCCCGGGCTCCTCGAGCGGGCCTATGACCGCATCGCTGAGGAACTCGCAGAGGGCGAGCTGGTGTGCATCTTCCCGGAGGGTGGGATCTCAACTGACGGCAAGCTCGCGCCGTTTCACCACGGCATCGAGCACATCGTCGAGCGGACCCCTGTAGTGGTGGTGCCGGTGGCCCTGGTGGGTCTGTGGGGGAGTTTCTTCAGCCGCAAGGGCGGCGAGGCAATGCGCCGGCCGTTCCGCCGCTTCTGGTCCCGGGTGACGGTGCGAGTGGGGGAGGCCATGCCGCCGGAAGCAGTCACGGCGCAGGCGGTGGCGGAGCGAGTCGCCGAGCTGGGAGGGTGGGACGTACCGGAGGCGTACGAGCCACCTCCGGCGAATGAGGAATTAGGAATTAGGAATTAGGAAGGCCGCCCGCACCACAGAGTCTTCGGGACGATTTGTGGGGCAGGCGTCCCGCCTGCCATGTGCGTGGCCCGGGATCCGGCCCGAATCGGCCATCCTGGCGATAGCTGACAACCGAGGCCCTGTCGCCAACGGCAGTTCCCACACTCGGCAGGCGAGACGCCTGCCCCACAAGGCTTCGGAGCGGGGACATTCCTATTTCCTAATTTGTGCTCACCACATCTTGATGGCAACCCGCACTCCGTCGTCGGTTGCGACGGTGACGAACTCGCCGTTCTCGGCGGCGTGCAGCACGTCGAAGATCATCTGCGGGTCGACGGTTTTCCAGTCCCAATTTTCGAGGGCTGCGAGGACACCGTCGATGGGGATGTTGCACCTGACCACTGCGTCGTCGGCGTCAACCAAGATTCGCAGGGTATCGCCTTCCTTGAAGATGTCGACGTTCGCGTCCTCGGTTCGGACCTTCACCAGGTGCGTGTCGGGGGAATCGAGAAGCGCGGCGACGGTTGCCAGGACCAACTCTTTCTGGGCCTTCACCTCGGGCGGGATCACCGCCTCCTCGAGGAGCTCGTCAGGAATGAAGCCGGCGGCAATGTCGGCCACCACGAGCGGGAACGGCACCTTGATGT
>JAOZUP010000517.1 GCA_029938595.1 Thermoanaerobaculales bacterium
TGCCGGGGGATCCGACCTCGCGCGCGATCCCGAAATCGAGAACATAGGCGTGCAGCCCTCCGCCGTCCCTGTTCTCGACCATGATGTTGCCGGGCTTGATGTCGCGGTGGATGACCCCCATCGAGTGGGCGGCCTGGACCGCCTCCGCGACCTGCTCCATCACAACGACCCGCTGCTCGAGCGTGAGATCCGATGCCGCGTCCTGCAACGATCTCCCGTCGATGAGCTGCATCGCAATGTAGGCCCGGCCCCCAACCTCGCCGACCTCGTAGACCCGACACACGTGGTCGTGCTCGATTTGCGCGTGGGCACGGGCCTCCCGTTGAAACCTGTTCTTCTGATCGGGATCGTCCGATGCGATGAACTTGATCGCGACGTGCCGGTCGAGGCTGGGGTCGAGGGCGCGGTAGACGAGCCCCATGGCGCCCTCGCCGAGATAATCGATGATGGTGTAGCGATCCCAGTCCGGGACTGGGTTTTCGAAGACGCGCGTCAGCGGCTCACCGGCAGCATCTTCAGTGGGCTCTTCTCGGGATGTTCCGATCTCTTCAGAACGGCTCCCGTCGGGATCGCGGTCCTGGGCGGTCATTCCGTTCTCAGTTTAACTCGGAATGATTACGAATTGTGAGCGATCGCTGAAAAGAATTCTCTCAGAAAGCCAGCAGATGGCCGTTGCCGATTTGCTTTTAGCACGGGACTCCTTATCTACGGTAAGAAGTCGAAGGTCCCATTCCTACTTGAGATTGAGCTGGGTCTTTTTCTTGTCCTTCATGAACTTCGCGATCTGATCCATGGCCGACCCGAGGTTC
Organism: Thermoanaerobaculales bacterium; assembly: GCA_029938595.1. Taxonomy (GTDB): domain Bacteria; phylum Acidobacteriota; class Thermoanaerobaculia; order Thermoanaerobaculales; family Sulfomarinibacteraceae; genus Sulfomarinibacter. The sequence continues at coordinate 810 of JAOZUP010000517.1, forward strand.
TTCCTCATCTTGTCGAAATCGGAGTACTTCTTGGGTGTAGCACTCTGATAAACGATTGTCGTGTCATCCATGACAATCAGGGACTGGACCATGATCGTGCCCTGCTCTCCCACAAACGCCTCGAAACGCGTCTTGTCGTAGGTGGTCAGATTCACAGCCTCACCCTCAGTCATTTTTGCCTCGAGCTTCGAAGAGTAGTGAGTCACGTTGGAGACGTTGTACATGTTGCTCTTGTAGATCACCGTCTTGTCGGTGTTATAAACCTTGGTGCTCCCGCACCCCACCGTCACCATCAGAGCCACGATCACGATCGCAAAGGTCGCCGCCTTCTTCATCACACCCTCCTTGAGTTCCGAGACTATCAAAATCACGATGCGCAAATTCTACCACTGACTATGTACGCGATTTTACAAGACACTGACCTCAGGAGGGCCCAAACCCGCTATCCTGAGGCATGCGGATTCTCATCGTCGAGGATGAAAGGACACTGCGCGAGGGCCTCACCGACCTGCTGTCCGCAGCTGGGCACGATGTGGTCGCCCGCGAGGGTGGAAGGTCGGCGGTTGACTGCGGCACCCGCGAGGCCTTCGACCTCGTCCTCCTCGATCTCATGCTGCCGGATCTCGACGGCATCGAGGTCTGCCGTCGCCTGCGCCGGGCGCGACCGTCACTGTACATCCTGATGCTCACCGCACGCGGATCCGAGGACGACAGGGTCGCCGGGCTCGAAGCGGGCGCCGATGACTACCTGACCAAGCCGTTTGCGGTGCGTGAGCTCCTCGCACGGGTCAAGGCCCTCGGCCGCCGCGCAACCGCGACCCCGGCTGAGCCCGAGATCCTCGAGGCGGACGGTTGCGTGATCGATCTGGGTCGTCTCGAGGTCGATCGAGGCAGCGAGACAGTGACTCTCACACCACGCGAAGCCGGCATCCTGCGGTGGATCCACCGCCACCGTGCGCGGGCTGTTTCACGTTCCGAGTTACTCGAACGGATCTGGGGAACATCAGCCGATTTGCAGACCCGAACGGTGGACATGACAATCGCCAACCTACGCCAGAAGATCGAGCGCGATCCCACGGATCCGCGGATCGTGCTCACGGTGAAGGGCGCCGGATACGCGTGGGGCGGACAATGAGGCTCCACCGGAGAACTACCGTGGCGGCCACCCTGATCGGCGTGGCCGTGCTCCTTCCCACCGCCGCGTGGTACGTTACCGGCTCGCGCGAAGCCGCGCGCAGGTCACGCGCGATCGAGGCCGGGGCAGAGCTGGTAATACGAGATGATGTGGAGAGCAAGGCAACACGTCTCGGCGCCCGTCTCGACGACCTGCGCCGGCAGGAGGCGATCCGTCCGTTCTTTCACTACCAGACTCTGTACCACGACCCCCGCGGCGCCGCCGAGGGACTGGCGGTGACGCCGTCGCCCCTGGCGTCGGGGAGCACCGACCCGCTGGTGTGGGCCCACTTTCAAATTGACGAGAGTGGGCTCGTCACCCTGCCGGCGGTGAGTGAGCGTTTCCCAGAACTCACCAGCGATGCGGACCTCGTTGCCTTCTGTTCCATCCTCGAAGAGCTGCAACACGTCTTGGTCCTCGGCGAAGAGCCTGCCCACACGGTAAGCGCCGCCGACGAAGAGCGCCTGCTCACGTTGACCGGGTCCGAGTGGGAACAGATCCTCCTCGCGGACAGCGTCTATGCATCCATCACCGGACGCCAGGAGGGGGCAGCCAGCCCCATCACCACGGGAGAACTCGGCAGGGTGGTCATCCGGATCCTGCCACTCCACTGGCACACCCTGGTGCTTGGCAGCGGGCCGGCTCTCGCCGCCCTGCGCGAGGTGCACACACCAAACGGAGTACTGCTCCAGGGCTTCGCCGTCGCCCCCGAGGCAGTGATTCAGTGGCTCGGAGCCGGTCCCCTTCCTCTCGGTTTTTCCCCTGCAC
>JAOZUP010000122.1 GCA_029938595.1 Thermoanaerobaculales bacterium
CGCACCGTGATGTCGTCGGCGGTGATGTTCCACACCAGGTTGTCCTTGGCCAGGGTCAGGGGCCCATCGTAGGTCTCTCTGACATCGGCCAGGACCTCTGCGACGGTGTCGGGCTCCCAGAAGAAGTGGTAGGCGATGGCCATCCTCGGTTTGATGGTGCTCATGATCTTGCCGAAGGCCTGCGGCGGGGTGTGGATATAGGTCCCGACACCGATGGCAGTTTTCGGGTTCTGGTTGTAGAGCGTGACGAGCTGTTGCGGCGTCAGGAAGGACTCGTGGATGGCCACATCCGCATCCAGGGCGTACTTGGTGTACCAGGTGTTGGGCATCGAGTCACCGCCGATGACCACTTTCAAGTCGTTCCAGTAGAGTGCGTAGCTGACCGAGCCGTCACCGGCGTGGATCGCCGGCCACGATTTGATGGTCACCCCGTTCTCCTGGTAGACGACCTGGTTCTCGCCCTTGAAATCGAACTCATGGGCGTTGATCTGTCCAGGCTTGGACGGCAGATTCGCTAGCCGGGTCATGTTGTCCCAGTTGTAGGCCTGCAAGAAATGTTCGACCGCGTACTTGGTACCCATCTCGGGGACGGCGCCGCTCGGACCCCAGATCTCCAGCGGGATGGTGCGACCCGCCGTCCAGCCGCCGGCCCACAGACCGGGGAGATCGCCCCAGTGGTCCGTGTGGAGGTGAGTGAGAAAGACCTTGTTCAGATAGTCAAAGGGGATCATCAGCGCCGACATGTTGGCGTTGGCGCCGGTTCCGATGTCGAAGATGAACTTGTCGCCGTTGCCGAGCTCGACCAGCCAGCACGTCGCCGCCTGGCTGCGACGCGCCGCCGGCATGCCCGTGCCCAAGGCGATGAGGCGAATCTCGTCTGCCCCTAGAACCTCGGTGCCCGGGTAGTAGACGTAGCGGTCCGGTGCAGCCTCGTTTGGTGCCTTGACGACTCCGCCGGCAGCTTCGGCAGCGCGCGTCAGCCAGCCGCTTCCTCCGTTTTTCCCGTCATGCAGTCCCAACTGATAGATGCCGACCGCGGCAAGCGCCACAATCAACGCAATTCCGCCGAGCTTGGAAATATGTCTCATACGACCTCCCGTTCTGGTGTTTTCCTTTAACAGCTATTCAACAGAATAGGCCGGATCAATATCGACAGCAACCACGATCCCGAAACGACGCTGATTGCGTTCGATTCCGCGTTGGTGGCGTCGTGGCGCCAGACAACACAGGCAACATAAAAAACAGGCGAACCAGCCTCACGATTTCTGCTGAGGTCAACCCGTGTTTTTTCTGCGTGATCTCCCGGCAGGTCTTACTCGAAGAACGATCGCGGCACGCCCGATTGGCGGATGATTGACCGAAGGGTGCCGCGCCTCAGTTCCTTATGATCGGGTACTGGGACCGTGACGGTTGAATCAGGTTCCCTCTTCTGCATCACGATGTGGCTGCCGCGTCGACGAACCTCGAGAAAACCTTGTTCGGCGAGTATTGCGCAGGCCTCCTGGCCGGACATTACCCGCAGTTTTGCCAACAGCGACCTCGACGCTGGTTACAAACACGTCGTTGTGCATGCGTTGCTCGATCTCCGACGGATCCGCAACTTCAAAGAAAAGCTCAATGGCCTCGGCGAGATTGGACCGTGCATCTTCGACGGTTTCTCCCTGGCTCGCAATGTCGAGCTCCGGGCACAGGGCAACGAATCCGTCATCCTCTCGTTCGATGATTGCGGTCAGCTGACGCGTTTTTGCCATGGTCATCCTCCGTGAACTTCACCATCGATCATGCCTTTCGCCTGATGAAGAGTCAACACAAGCCACCAAATGAACGCAGACCAAAACAGATATGTTCATCTGCGTTGATCTGCGTGATCTGCGGTTTGCAGCGAGTGTGTGGTCAACCTTTGACGACGGCTACCGGCCGCAGCCGCGCCACCTTGCGCGCGATGCCGGCACCGGCGACGGCATCGACCACCGCATCGACGTCCTTGTAGGCCGCCGGCGCCTCCTCGGCGAGGCCCGGCATGGAGCCGGCGCGGACCTTGATGCCGCGGTCTTCGAGCTCGCGGCGGAGCTCGCCACCGTTGATCGAGCGCTTGGCCTTGCGGCGGCTCATGGTGCGGCCGGCGCCGTGGCAGCAGGAACCGAGTGAGCGCTCCATGCTCTTCTCGGTGCCGACCAGGACCCACGAGGCGGTGCCCATCGAGCCCGGCACCAGCACCGGCTGGCCGATTGGGCGGTACTCGGGCGGCAGGCCTTCAAAGCCGGGGCCAAAGGCGCGGGTGGCGCCTTTGCGGTGGACGCAGACCCGCCGCCGCTTGCCGTCGATGGTGTGCTCCTCGGTCTTGCCCATGTTGTGGGCGATGTCGTAGACCTGGTGGAGGTGGACGTTCGGCGCGCGACCGCGCAGCGTCTTGGCAAAGGCCTCGCGCGCAAGGTGGGCGAGCACCTGCCGGTTGGCAAAGGCATAGTTGGCGGCGCAGCGCATGGCGCCCTCGTAGGCGTGGCCTTCGGGCGAGTCGAGGGGCGCGCACACCAGCTCACGATCCGGTAGGCGGATGCCGTAGCGCTGGACCGCTTTCTGGAACGACTTGACGTAGTCGGTGCAGATCTGGTGGCCGAAGCCGCGCGAACCGCAGTGGATCATCACCGTCAGACAGCCTTCTTGGAGCCCCATGACCCGCGCCGCCTCGGGGTCGAGGACCTCGTCCACAACCTCGACCTCGATGAAATGATTGCCGGCGCCGAGGGTACCCATCTGCGGCTTACCGCGGTCGCGGGCGCGCCGGCTCACCTTCGAGAAATCGGCACCGTCGAGGAAGCCGCCCTCTTCGGTACGCGCAACGTCGAACTCGGTGCCAAACCCATCTTTACGAGCCCACTCGCCGCCCTCGCGACATGCGCGCTCGAGCTCACGTTCGTCGAGCCTGAGCCGGCCGCCCTGACCGACCCCGCTCGGGCAGGCAGCATCGAGGGCCGAGGCGAGCTCGTCCATCAGGCCCTCGGCCTCGGCGAGCTTGACTCGTGACGCCAGCAGCCGCACACCGCAGTTGATGTCGTAGCCGATCGCGCCGGGAGAGATCACCCCCGACGGCAGTTCGGTTGCGGCGACGCCGCCGATTGGAAAACCGTAGCCCTGGTGGACGTCGGGCATCACCAGCACCTCGCCCACAACCCCGGGTAGGGTAGCGGCGTTGACCGCCTGTTCGAGCGACGCGTCGCCGCCGATGGCTTGAAGCAACTCGGAGCTGGCAAAGAGCCGTACCGGCACGCGCATGTCTGAGCGCACCGAGGCCGGGATCTCCCACTCGTAGGGACCGAGCCGTCTGAGGTCGCTCAGTTGGACCATCGCCATTCCTTAGACATCAAAGATAATGCTCGTCTCGAGTCCGCGCTCGGTTTCCGAGATCTCGAGCCGGTGATAGGTGACCGCCTTGATCTCCTTGCTTCGCGACATGATGGACCCGCCCTCCAGGCGCGCGACAAGACTCGTGCCGTCCACCTTGAGGAGGAACCCGTCGAAGGCGAGACTCTCGGCCTCCGCAAGAAAGAGCAGCTCGCCGAGGAACGACACCAGGAGCTGTTCGCGGTCGTCGGCAAAAAACTCGAGCCGCCGGTGGCAGCGGGAATCCTCGGAGGTTTTCACTTCCATCAGCCCGTACATCCCGCGCGCCGCCTCCGCGATCAACGCCGGCATGTCGGGACCCCACACCTCGAGCTCCCAATCGGCCGTGTGCTCCATCTCGCGGTGGCCTGTTGGAGGATCCTTCACAAGCCAAGAGTAGCACTCGGGTCCCAACCTCACAGAGCATGCCGTCCATGCCATCATGTCGCCATGAACGGAAGGAAAACCCTGGAGCGCCCCTGGCAGGTGTGGCACGACGAGGAACCGATTCGAATCGGCGTCTCGTCCTGCCTGCTCGGTGCCGAGGTCCGCTACGACGGCGGCCACAAGCTCGACCGATACCTCGCTGAGGTACTCGGTGAATTCTTTGAGTGGGAGCCGGTGTGTCCGGAGGTTGAGATCGGGCTGGGCGTGCCGCGGCCGCCAATCCGGCTCGTGAAAGGTCGCACCGCACCGCGGTTGGTCGAGCCGGAATCGGGCGAGGATCTGACCGAGCGGATGGAGAGTTTCGCCCGGGAGAGGCTCGCCGAGCTCCAGGAAGCAGGCCTCGACGGCTTCATCCTCAAAAGCCGATCGCCGAGCTGTGGAATAGAACTGGTCAAGGTCTTCGGGCAAAACGAAAGCCCGAAGCGAAATGGTATTGGCGTCTTTGCCCGCGCACTCATCCTGCGGAGACCGGACCTACCGGTGGCAGAGGACGAAATCCTCGAGGATCCGGGCCTGAGCAGGGATTTTTTCGAACGCGTGCTCCAACATCATCGCCGGCGGACCCTGTCGCGCCGTGGTCTTGATCAGCAGCAGTCGGCTGAGTTCCATACCGCACACCAGTTGCTGCTTGAGAGGTTGATGGCAAGAGCTCAGGGTTAAACGGATAAATCGCAATCGCTGTCGGGATCGCTATCGCTATCGAAGTGGACGCCTCCAACCTGAGGTTTCGATACCGATACCGATAGCGATTGCGATAGCGACGGGCACATCGGATGCGTAAGGAGGACCGCCACGAGGCCCTTCAACCCAGGATGACAACTTTGCGTCAGGACCTGACTTCGAAACGCTCGAGCCTAACTCTTTTCTCTTAACCCCTTAACCCTTTTCAGGAATCCTGACAGACACCTAAAGAAAAAGGCGGGGCCCTGGCCCCGCCGGTGATTCCAGAGGCTTGACCGCCCTAACGTCTTCGAATCAGCTCGAAGAGCTTGAAGGCTGGGATGAACTTCTGTACATCGTCGGCGCGGGCAATGAACCTCAGGCGCCTCACTTGGGACTCGTCGAGCAGAGATACGAAGTCCTCGTGGTAGATGAGGTGGACCTCGAGGAGGGCCTCGCCGAGTTCCCGACGCTCGATCATCAGCTCGCCGACCTCGGCCGGAACCGGGTCGCCCGCCTCGAAAAGATCGTCGATCTCGGTCTGCACCGCACGGATATCCTCCTTGAGGGGCTGCTCGGCGTTGCGATGGATCAGGTAGATCCCGTCCCAGACCACGATCTGCTCGTCGGTCAAGTGGAGAAACGCGGCGACTCCGTTATGGGCGGCCTCGACAATGGGCGGCGGCCCCTCCTGGGCGGCAACAGGCACCACCACGGCGATGGCGAACAAGACGATCAGCAACTTCTTCATCTCTCTCTCCTTTCGTTCGGTTCAGATGATCGATCACTCCGCATCACGGCGTTCAGACGCAGATCTCCACGATGGGTTGACAGGCATTTTTGAGTGACATATCTTTGTACTAGATAGAACGTTCTAGTTATTTTGGTAAAATGGACTCGAGAGGACAGCTTGCCACGAAAAACCACGACCCGGGAACGGCTGATCGGAACCGCCGCTGAGCTCTTCTGGAAGCAGGGCTACGCGCAGACCGGAGTCAACGAGATTATCCAGCAGGCACAAGCGACCAGCGGTTCCTTCTACCACTTCTTCCCCACCAAAGAAGACCTCTTGCTGGCGGTGGTGGACCACGTGGCCGAGATTTTCGAGACCGAGGTCTTCGGCCCGGCTTCGGAAGCGGCCGGAAATGCCGTCGAACGGCTCTTTGCGGTCCTCGAACACTACCGGCAGCGCCTCCTGGACAGTGGGTTCATCTTCGGCTCCCCCATGGGCAGCCTGGCGGCGGAGGTCTCTGAGAACCACCCGCTGGTGCATGCACGATTGGTCGAGATCCAGACGACGTGGACCGAGCGCGTCGAAGAGCTGCTGACGGACGCCCGAGACCAACTTCCCCATGATCTGGACCGCGGCTCCCTCGCCCGGTTCGTGGTCAGCACCATGGAGGGAGCAGCGCTGCAAGCCCGCGTGACTCACAGCCTGGCCCTGTTCGATGCCTCGGTCGCCCAGCTCAGGGACTACTTCAGCCTCCTCGAGTCCCCGGAGCGCCACGTGGAGCCGATCCCCGTTCAGGTGCGACCAAGACCGCGGATGCAACCGCAAGCAGCCGACTGGAGGTCGTGGTGACAAACGAAAATCACGACCGGTCCAGCCCCGTGACGACCGCCGACGAGATCCGCCGCCTCGTGACCCTGGTGGTCGACGAGGTCATGAGCGGCAGCGGGGCTGACGCCGAGACCGTCGCCATCGGCTCGGACCACGGCGGCTTTCACCTCAAGCAAACGCTCATCGAGCATCTGCAGGGTCGAGGGTTGGACGTGCACGATTGCGGCTGCACATCGACCGACGCGGTCGATTACCCAGATTTCGCCCACGCGGTGGCCAATCTTGTCGGTACCGGAGTACGCCGCTGGGGCATCATCATCGATGGCGCCGGCATCGGCTCGTGCATGGTCGCAAACAAGGTCCCGGGGGTTCGCGCCGCCCTGGCCTACGATGTGTCGACGGCGCGCAACAGCCGCGAGCACAACCACGCCAACGTGCTCACCCTCGGCGCCGGCCTGATCGGCGAGAACCTCGCGCGCCAGATCGTCGACGAATGGCTGGCGACGCCGTGGGGTGCGGACCGCCACGCGCGACGGGTGGACAAGATCACAGAGGTCGAGCAGCGCTATCTGCGGACGGGGACGGAGAAATGATCGATCGCGACGAGCTCATCGAGGTGGTGACGCGGCAGGTGCTGGCAACCCTCACCGGCACCGACACCAACCAGGGTCTGGAGAACGCCCAACCTCTCGTGGACAGCGGAGCGGAGCGGATCGGCTACTGCGGCAACGGCGCCGATGTGCCGAAGCCCCTTTCCTCCTACATCGACCACACCTTGTTGCGTCCGGACGCTTCCCCGGCTGATATCGATGAACTCTGCGACGAGGCGGCGGAGTACGGTTTCGCCGCGGTGTGCATCAACCCGGCGTGGGTGGCGCGCGCGAAGCGGCGGCTGCGCGGAACCGATGTCACCGTCGCCTCGGTGGTCGGATTCCCACTCGGTGCCAACACCCCCGAGATCAAAGCCATGGAGGCGCGCCGGGCGCTTCGCGACGGCGCCCGCGAGATCGACATGGTGATCAACATCGGGGCCCTGAAAGGCGGTGAGCACGACCTCGTGCGGCGTGACATCGCCGGCGTCTCCGACGCCTGCCGCGAGGTCGGTGCGCTCAACAAGGTGATCATCGAGGCCGCCTACCTGAGCGACGAAGAGAAGGTCATCGCCTGCCGGCTGGCCGTCGCCGGCCGTGCCCACTACGTCAAGACCTCCACCGGTTTCGGGCCCGGCGGCGCAACCGTTTTCGATGTCGCGCTGATGCGCGAGGTCGTGGGCGAGAAGGTCGGCGTGAAGGCGGCCGGCGGCATCCACACCGCCGACGAGGTGCGCGAGATGATCACCGCCGGCGCCACTCGTATCGGCGCCTCGGCCGGGGTGCGCATCGTCTCCGGCGAGGAAGGAGCATCAAGTGAATCATATTGATCTTCGTTCATACGTCTTCTTGGACTCGCTGCAACCGCAGTACGCGGCGTTCCTCGGTACCATCGCGCAGGGCTTCCTGCCGCTGGCCGGCGACGCCTCGCTCTTCGTGGAGATCTCGCCGGGGATCGAGATCAACCGCCTCACCGACATCGCGTTGAAGGCGACCCACGTGCGGCCGGGGATGCAGATCGTGGAGCGCTACTACGGTCTGCTCGAGGTGCACTCGGGATCGCAGGCCGACACCCGCGCCGCCGGCGACGCGATCCTCGCCGACATCGGCCTCAGCGAGGCTGATCGGCGCAAACCCAAGATCCTCTCGAGCCAGGTGATCCGCCGCGTCGACGACCACCAGGTGCAGCTCATCAACCGCATGCGACACGGCCACATGATCATCCCCGGCCAGACCCTGTACGTGCTCGAGGTCGAGCCGGCCGCCTATGCCGCGCTGGCCGCCAACGAGGCCGAGAAGGCGGCCGACATCAACATCCTCGAGGTGCGCGCCTTCGGCTCGATGGGTCGGGTCTACCTCGGCGGCGAGGAGAGAGACATCGATGTCGGCTGGAGGGCCGCAGTCGCGGCTATCGAAGCCGTAGAGGGACGTGTGGATGAATGAGGAATTAGGAATTAGGAATTAGGAATGACGGGCAGAAACCCACAGATCACACAGATATCCACAGATAAAGATTTTCTATCTGTGTTCATCTGTGTGGATCTGTGGGCAGTGGCGGAACATCCGCTGTTGATTATCGAGCACCCAGATTGAAAGGAGATTTCGATGGCTGAAGCGTTGGGAATGATTGAGTGCCGCGGGTTTACGGCGGCGGTGGAGGCCGCCGACGCGATGGTCAAGGCGGCCAAGGTCGATTTGGCGTCGTATGAGAAAACGGGCGGCGGTTACGTCACAGTGATCGTGCGCGGTGACGTGGCCGCGGTCAAGGCGGCGGTGGAGGCCGGAATCCGCGGTGCCGAGACCATCGGTGAGGTGGTGTCGACCCACGTCATCGCACGGCCCCACACCAACATCGACATGATCCTGCCCCTCGGCCGCACCGAAGAGGCGGCCGGCGAGGGCAAGGCCAAGGGCAAGCGCTGATGCTGCTCGGGCGCGTGACCGGCACCCTGGTGGCGAGCCGCAAGGACGAGGGGCTCGCGGGTCAGAAGTTCCTCGTCGTGCGCGAGCTCGGGGTGGACGGCAAGGAGACCGGCGGCCACGTGGTGGCGGCGGACTCGGTCGGTGCGGGGGTTGGCGAGGTGGTGCTGTGGGCCTCGGGCTCGTCGGCGCGCCAGACCGAGTACACCCGCGACCGGCCTTGCGACGCGGTCATCATGGCCATCGTCGACAGCTGGGAGGTCGGCGGCAAGGAGATCTACCGCAAGACCGCGGCCGACGGCGAGTGGGCGAGCTGACAAACGAAGGAGGCGGGTGCTCGGTGCCCGCGCAAGTGGAGGTCTGATCGGTGGAAGCAGCATTTGACCAGCAGGAGATCGAGGCCGTCATCGAGCGCGTACGGCTCAAGCTCGGCGGCCGCACCGAGACGCCGCCATCGGCGCCGATCAGCACCAAAACCGCCGTGGGTGAGGGCATATACCCCACCATCGACGAGGCGGTCACCGCGGCGCGCGCAGCCTTCGAGGCCTACCGCTCGATGGGTCTGAAGAAGCGGCATCGGATCATCGACGCGGTGCGCGCGGCCATGCGCGAACGAGCGGCCGAGCTGGCGCGGTTGGCACACGAAGAGACCGGGCTCGGCCGTGCCGAGGACAAGACGCTCAAGAACCTCCTGGTGATCGAGAAGACACCCGGACCCGAGGACCTCGAGCCGACCACCTGGTCCGGAGACGACGGTCTGACCATCACCGAGTTCGCCCCGTTCGGCGTCGTCGGCGCCATCACCCCCACCACCAACCCCACCGCCACCATCATCAACAACACGATCGCCATCCTGTCGGCCGGAAACGCCGTGGTCTTCAACCCCCACCCCAACGCCAAGGGAGTTTCCGCCCAGGCCATCCGCTGGATCAACCAGGCCATCGTCGCCGCCGGCGGTCCCGCCGATCTCGTCACCGCCACGCCCGAGCCGACCATCGACAGCGCACAGCGGCTCATGAACCACCCGCAGGTCCGCATCTTGATGGTCACCGGCGGTCCAGGGGTGGTTGCGGAGGCGCAAAAGACCTCGAAGAGATCGATCCTCGCCGGCCCCGGCAACCCGCCGGTGGTTGTGGATGCCACCGCCGATCTCGAGCTCGCCGGTCGGGAGATCGTACGCGGCGCCTCCTTTGACAACAATGTGATCTGTACCGACGAGAAGCTCGTGGTCGTGGTGGCCTCGGTGGCCGACGACCTGCTGCGGAAAATGGTGGCCAACAACTGCTACCCGCTCA
>JAOZUP010000518.1 GCA_029938595.1 Thermoanaerobaculales bacterium
CTCGGGGTGCTCGACGTACTGTCAAGTACGACTCCGCGCCCCTCGGGTCGAAAACTTCCCTGGGCACGGCGCCTCGCCGCCCTCGCGACGAAAGCTGGTGAGAAATGCGGGCTACGTCGGACTCACAACTCGGGCGGATGGGTAGGGTGGGCTTCAGCCCACCTTCAGAGTTGTTCTCGTCTCGTCATCCTTGGGCTGATCGTTCTGGTCTCGATCGCCGGGTGTCGGCAGGAGGCTCCGGAGTCGGGGCTGTCGGCGGCGGACGAGCGCTGGGTGAGCACGACCCTGGCCGGAATGAGCCTGGAAGAGAAGGCGGCCCAGATGATCATGATCGCGGAGACCGGTTACCCCCGGAACCCGCGGTCGGAGACCGCCCTTGAGCTCGTCGAGGCCATTCGGGACCACGGAGTGGGAGGGCTGGTTCTGATGCGGTCGGAAGAGGCGACCATCCCTCGTCTGCTCAACCAGCTCCAGACCGAGGCTCGGATCCCGCTGCTGGTGGCGATGGATATGGAGCGCAGTCTGGCCTTCCGTGTCCGAAGGGGAACCGTCGATCTGCCCTTTGCGATGGCCGTGGGCGCCACCCGCTCCGAGGACGACGCCCGCTTCCTTGGTGAGGTGACCGCCCGTGAGGGGCGGGCGTTGGGAATCCACTGGGCCTTTGCCCCGGTTCTGGATGTCAACAACAACCCGGACAACCCGGTGATCAATATCCGCTCGTTCGGGGAGGATCCGGAGCTGGTCGCCCGACTGGGCGCCGCGTTCATCCGGGGTGCTCACGCCGGCGGCCTGCTGACTTCGGCCAAACACTTTCCAGGACACGGGGACACCGGGGTCGACAGCCACCTGGAGCTGCCAGTCATCGGCGCCGACCGTGATCGCCTGGAAACGGTGGAATGGCCTCCATTTAGAGAGGCGATAGCCGCTGGGGTGGACTCGGTCATGGTGGGCCACATGGCGGTGCCGGCCCTCGATCCATCCGGCCGCCCCGCGACGCTCTCCGCCTCTCTCAACAGCGAGATCCTCCGCGACGAGATGGGTTTTCGGGGCCTCATCGTGACCGATGCCATGGAAATGGAGGGAGTGGGCTCCGCCTGGATCGGAGAGGCTACGGTGGACGCGGTTCGGGCCGGCGCCGATGTGATCCTGATGCCTCCCGACTTGCGGGTGGCCATTCAATCGCTGGTTCGGGGCGTTGAGGAGGGTCAGCTCGAGGAGGAGCGGATCGACCGATCGGTGCGGCTCATCCTGGAGACCAAGGCCAGATTGGGCCTCAACGTGAATCGTCTGGTCGACTTGGAGGCCGGAGCTCTCGAGGTCGGCCGACCGGAGGACATCAAACGGGCGAGGGAGATCGCGGAGGCGTCCATCACCGTGGTTCGCAACGACGGGGGTCTCCTGCCGCTCGAGGCCGAAGAGCCTCTTCGGATCCTGCATGTCGTCATGCCGGATGATTCCGGCTTCCCGGCGAAGGCATTCAGAGCTCGGCGGATCGAGGTCGAGACCGTCATGCTGGGCGATGAGGTTTTGGAAGAGAGGGCGGACGAGATCGTAGAAGGCGTGGAGGATCTCACCCACATTCTGGTATCGGCCTCGTTCTATCGGGAGGCGATCTCTGACAGCCTGGTCCATCTGCTGGGACGGCTGGCGGAAACCGACGTTCCCATGATCGTTGCCAGTTTCGGCAGCCCCTATCTCCTGGCCGAGCTTCCCGAGGTCCCGGCCTACATCTGCACTTTCGGGTTTTCGGAGACGAGTCGCCAGGCGGCGGTCTCAGCACTCTTCGGCGAGATAGATGTTCGGGGCCGATTGCCGGTGACTCTCTCCGAGGATCACCCCTACGGTCAGGGAATCGAGATCCCTAGGCGCGCCATGACCCTGCGCAACGCCCCCCCTGAGGATGCGGGTTTCCGGCCGGGGGGAATGGAGGAGGTGGACCGCGTGCTCGAGCAGTTCGTCGGGGAGGGCGCCTTCCCCGGCGGCGTTCTGGCCGTGGGGCATCGAGGGACCCTCGTGCACCTCTATCCCTTCGGTCGCTTTTCCTACGACGAGGACGCACCAGCAGTCGAAGCGACGACGATCTACGACCTGGCAAGTCTGACCAAGGTGGTTGCCACGACGACCATGGCGATGATCCTGGTGGACGAGGGGCGCCTCGATCTCGACAAGAAGGTGCAGGACTTCCTGCCGCTGTTTGCGGGTCCGGGCAAGGAGGTAGTCACCGTCCGCCACCTGCTCACCCACAGCTCCGGCATCGACTGGTGGGCGCCGCTCTACGAGGAGATCCAGGGTCCGGAGGAATATCTGCAGCGCATCCAGGCGATGGAGCTGGTGTACGAGCCGGGGACTGAATACAAGTACAGCGACCTCGGCATCATCCTCCTGGGCGAGATCCTGTCCCGGGTCGCCGGCCGGCCGTTGGACGAGTTCGTGAGGGAGAGAGTGTTCGAGCCCTTGGCGATGACCGATACGCTCTATCGACCTGGAGAGGATCTTCTGCTGCGAATCGCCCCCACCGAGCTCGATGCCTGGCGGGGTCGTGTGGTTCACGGTGAGGTCCACGACGAAAACGCGTTCGCTCTCGGGGGGATCGCTCCCCATGCCGGGCTCTTCTCGACCGCGGGCGATCTTTCGCGTTTTGTCCAGATGCTGCTCAACGGCGGTGTCCTCGAGCATCACCGGATCGTCTCTCGGGGAACGGTGGAGCTCTTCACCCGCCGTGCCGGCGGCGTGCTCGACTCCACCC
>JAOZUP010000519.1 GCA_029938595.1 Thermoanaerobaculales bacterium
GTAGCCCAACGTGGCTTTCCGAGGGCGGGTGGGCGGGGGGTGGGGGCGGGAAAAACAGAGGATGAGAGCGTCGGCCTGCCCGAATCGCCCGCCGGCGCGCCGCAGGCGCGCAGCGGGCGAGGTCGAGCACGACCGACGAGCGCTTGCGATCGGAGGGCGTGGCGGCCGAGGCCGCGTGGCCGCGGGCGAAGACCGCGGGCGGCGGGCGGCACGGGTATGATGCGGGCCATGGAACACGATCTCGCTTCCCGCCGGTGGCTCATCCTCGCCTCAACCGTTGTCAGCTTCTTCGCCGTCGGCGTGACCTTCTTTGCGGTGCCGCCGTTGGTCCCCGAGCTGGTGTCGCGTTTTGGGCTCAGCCATCTCGCCATCGGCGTTCTCATGGGTGCGATCTCGGTCCCGGCGGTCTTTCTTTCGATCCCCCTCGGCGCCGCCGTCGATCGCTGGCCGGCGCGCGCCGCCGGTAACGTCGCTCTGGTGCTTATGGCGCTGGGCGCCATCCTCTTCGCCATCGCCCCGAGTTACACAGTCCTCTTCATCGGCCGGGTCCTGTTTGGCGTCGGCGGTCTGATCATCAACCTCCTGCTCGCCCGCCTCGTCACAGCCGCCTTCGCGGGTCGCGAGCTGTCGTTGGCGATGGGCATCTTCAACGCGGTCTATCCGGCGAGCATGATCGTCATGTTCACCTTCCACCCGCGACTCCTCGCCACCTTCGGGTGGCGCGGCGAACTGATGGCGCTGGCCGTGATGGTACTCATCGCGATTCCTCTCCACAACCTCGCGGTCCCAAGAAACCTCCGCGGCGAGGCCGCCACCGAGAGTCATAGCCGCGAGCCGTGGATCACCACACCGCTGGTGGCATTGGCGGTCTCCTGGATGCTCTTCTTCGCCGCCTATGCGTCGATCTTCACCTTCGCCCCCGAGTGGGCGGGTGGTGGTGCTTCGGCGCTGCTCATCGGCAGTCTCATCGCCTGGGTCGCGCTGGTTCTGAGTCCGCTGGTGGGAACCCTGATCGACCGCACGGGGCGAGCCGCGCGATGGGTTCTGGGCGGCCAGATCTTGTTGGCTGCGGTGCTGGCGGCGATGGCCGCGGCGATCATGCCTCCGGTCCCCGCGATGCTCCTCATCGGGGTGACATTCGCGGCCGTATCGACCGCCACCTACTCACTGCCGGCCGCACTGGTCCCCGCCGCCCGCATCGGCTTCGCCTTCGGCTTCATCACGGCCTTTTCCAACCTGGGCAATATTGTCGGACCGGCGGTGGCCGGAGCCATCCGCGATCATCTGGGCGGGTGGCCTCTCGTGTGGGCCATCTTCGCCGCCGCCGCGACGCTGGGCGCCGCGGCCACGCTCCTGATCCGTCCCGGTCGAGGGTTAGGGGGTTAGGGAGTTAGGGGTGTAGGGGGTTAGGAAGTTAGGAGGTTAGGTACACGCCTCACGTCCTCACTTCCTCACTTCCTCACTTCCTTACTTCCTACGCCTCCGTCAAAGAAAATCGAGCCGAGGCACCTTCTGAATGAGCCGCTCGTTGGCTGCGCGATCAAGGAAATCGCGCACGGCTCTTCTACCCCGCTCGCCGTAATCGACGGTGAGCTCGTTGACATACATGCCGACAAAGCGGTCGGCCTTGTCACGGTCGAGACCGCGACCGTAGTCGAGGGCATAGTCGAGCGCCGCCTCGCGGTGGTCGAGGGAGTACTGGATCGACTCCTTGAGCAGGGCGGCGACACGGCCGCACATCTCCTCGCCGAGGTCGCGCCGGATGACGTTGCCGCCGAGGGGAAGAGGCATGCCTCCGGTCTCCTCGGCCCACCACACGCCGAGGTCGACGATCTTCGAGAATCCTTCGTCCTCCCAAGTCAGCTGGCCCTCATGGATCACAACACCGGCGCCGACCTTTCCGGACTGCACCGCCGGCATGATCTCGTCGAAGGCGTAGGTCACTGTCTGCAGAGACGGGTTCCACATTTTGAGCGCCAGCGCAGCCGAGGTCAGCCGGCCGGGAATCGCCACGGTCATGGTCGCGAGCTGCTCCGCTGTCACCGCTTCTCGGGCCACAAGCACCGGACCGTAACCGTCGCCCATCGACGCCCCAGATCCGAGGAGGGCGTAGCGGTCATCGAGGTGGGCGTAGGCGTGGATCGAGACCGCCGTCACCTCGTACGTGCCGTCGAAAGCCTCGCGGTTGAGGGTCTCGATGTCCTTCAGGACGTGTTCGAAACGCAGCTCACCGGTGTCGATGAGGTCCTTGGCGAGAGCGTAGAACATGAAGGCGTCATCGGAGTCCGGCGAGTGCGCCACACGAATCAGAGTCATGAAACCTCCAGCCCCAGTCGAAGGGGAGCCCGCATTCTACCCCGGCGCGGACGACTCACCACAGAGGCACAGAGCGCACAGAGAAACACAGAGCCGCGCACATCCATCGCAAACACGAAGACACAAAGACACGAAGGCATCGCAAAGCCATCCACCCGGCCGATCAACGCAGAGACGCGGAGCCGCAGAGGCGCAGAGAGCCGTCACGGAGAATTGATACCGCGGCGAGGTTCCGGCCGTCGGACGACGGCCGGGGACCGCTGGGACATACTCCAGATCCGATCGCCAGCGATCGTCACCGGAGTATGTCCCAGCGGCCTGCGCTCCGAGAGCGCAGGCCTCGCCACTCCTCCCCTTCATATTATGGTTGGGAGGAATAGCCCTCCCCCTCTGATGGAAGTGAGGCGGAACCGACGCGCCCCGGGGC
>JAOZUP010000520.1 GCA_029938595.1 Thermoanaerobaculales bacterium
CGGCGCTCAATGTTTTGAGGAGGAAGCAGTAGCTGTTCGGGGTTAGGGAGTTAGGAGGTTAGGGAGTTAGGAAGTTAGGGAGTTAGGGAGTTAGGCCGGTCAGGCGCTTCACCCTCACCCCCTCACCCCCTCACCCCCTCACTTCCTAACCTCCTAACCTCCTAACCCCGAACAGCTACTGCTTCCTCCTCAAAACATTGAGCGCCGACCCCGCCTTGAACCACTCGATCTGCTCGTCGTTGAGCGTGTGGTCGAGTTGGATCCGGTTCTCGCGTCCGTCGGCGTGGTTGATCACCGCCGCGATCGGCCGACCCGGGGCGAGTTCGGCAAGGTTCACCAACGAGATCGAGTCGTCGACGCGGATCTTCTCGTAGTCGGACGGGTTGGCGAAGGTCAGCGGCAGCACGCCCTGCTTTTTGAGGTTGGTCTCGGCGATGCGTGCGAACGAGCGGGCGATGACCGCCGTTCCCGCCATGTGGCGCGGCTCCATAGCCGCGTGCTCGCGCGAAGAGCCCTCGCCGTAGTTCTCGTCGCCGACCGCGATCCAGCGGATACCGCGTTTCTTGTACGAACGGGCGAGCTTGGGCAGTTGGACGGTTTTGCCGGTCTCGATGTCCACCCCGAAGCCGGGGTTGTCGGCGAAGGCGTTGTTGGCGCCGAGGAAGAGGTTGTCCGAGATGTTGTCGAGATGCCCCCGAAACTTCAGCCACGGACCGGCCTGCGAGATGTGGTCGGTGGTGCACTTGCCGCGAGCTTTCAGGAGCACCGGCATGCCCTCGAGGTCCCGGCCGTCCCAGGCCGGGAACGGCTCCAGGAGCTGCAGGCGCTGGGAGCCGTCCGCCACCCTGACCTCGATCGACGAGCGGTCCTCCGGCGGCGCGAGGTAACCGTCGGCCTTGAAGATGAAGCCATTCTCCGGCACATCCGGCGCCTCTTGCGGCGGATCCAGGGTGTAGGTGCTCCCGTCATCCGTCGTCAGCTCGTCGGTCAAAGGGTTGAAGCTCAGGCGTCCGGCGAGGGCATAGGCGACGACGATCTCGGGGCTCGAGATGAAGGAGTTGGTCTGCGGGTTGCCGTCGTTTCGCTTCGCGAAGTTGCGGTTGAAGGAGTTGATGATCGAGTTGACGTCTCCTTCGGAGATGTCGTCGCGGTGCCACTGGCCGATGCACGGCCCGCAGGCGTTGGCGAGCACGGTCGCGCCGAGGCTGTCGAGGGCAGCCATCTGGCCGTCGCGCTCGATCGTAGCTTCGATCTGCTCCGATCCCGGGGTCACCCACAGGGTGGAACGGGTCGTGGCGCCGCGCGCCAGGGCCTGTTTGGCGATGTCGGCGGCCCGGGTCAGATCCTCGTAGGAGGAGTTGGTGCAGGAGCCGATGAGGCCGGCCGTGAGGTTGTCCGGGTAGCCGTGTTCGGCCACGTCGGCCGCCATTTGCGAAACCGGCCGCGCAAGGTCGGGGGTGAAAGGGCCGACGATGTGGGGCTCGAGGGTATCGAGGTTGATCTCGACCACGAGGTCGTAATACTTCTCCGGATCCTCCGCGACCTCCGGGTCGGCGGTCAGCAGGTCCTTGTTGGCCTCGGCCAGGGTCGCGATGCGCGCCCGCTGGGTGGCGTCGAGGTAGACCTTGGCGCGATCGTCGTAGGGGAAGATCGAGGTTGTGGCGCCGAGCTCGGCGCCCATGTTGGTGATGGTGCCCTTGCCGGTGGCTGAGATCGAATCTGTCCCCGGTCCGAAGTACTCGATGATGCGGTTGGTGCCGCCCTTGACCGTGAGAATTCCGAGGAGCTTGAGGATCACGTCCTTGGGCGCCGTCCACCCGTGCAGGCTGCCGGTGAGCTTGACGCCGACGATTTCCGGCTGCAGGACCTCCCAGTTGAAACCGGCCATCACATCCACCGCGTCGGCCCCGCCGACGCCGATCGCGATCATCCCGAGACCGCCGGCGTTGGGGGTGTGGGAGTCGGTACCGATCATCATCCCGCCGGGGAAGGCGTAGTTTTCGAGGACCACCTGGTGGATGATCCCGGAGCCTGGCTTCCAGAAGCCGATGCCGTAGCGGGCTGACGCCGACTGCAGGAAGTCGTAGACCTCGCGGTTGCGGTCGATCGCCGCCTCGACATCTTCCTCGGCTCCGGACTGGGCGAGGATCAAATGATCGCAGTGCACCGTCGATGGCACGGCAGTGGTGTCTCGGCCCGAGAGCATGAACTGCAGGATCGCCATCTGGGCGGTGGCATCCTGCATTGCGACGCGATCCGGGCGCAGCTGGAGGTAGGCGGTGCCGCGATTGAGCTCCTCTTCAGGATCGGCCAGATGACCGAAGAGAACCTTCTCCGCCAGGGTCAGGGGCCTACCAAGGCGGCGCCGGATGACGGCCAGACGTTCGCGGGTTGTGTCGTAAACCGACTGGACAAGCTCGGGAGTGGTTTCGATGGAAGGCATGGGTCTCTCCTTTGTCGGGCAGGGCGCGTCGGAGCGCCTGCCGCAGTGCGACGAGTATTCTACACCCAGGTACACCGGTTCAGAATTAGGAATTAGGAATTAGGAATTAGGAATGCCGGACCATCCATCTCCGGAATCTTGGATTTCGGATTTCGGATTTCGGATTTCGGATTTTCGGAAGCGCCTCGGGAAACGGCCCGCGTTCACCGGAGGTGCCTGGCATCCCGATTCGCCGCGAATCGGCGTGCCTGGCATCCTCTCGGGAAGCGCGATGGGAAACGGGTCGCCTCGAAGT
>JAOZUP010000123.1 GCA_029938595.1 Thermoanaerobaculales bacterium
CAAACCCAGCGGATACTTGCGCTTCGCCGCCCTCGCTACGAAACCCGGTGAGATAGCGGGCTAACCACGAAGCGGCGACAAACCATCGGGTGTTGGTGGCTTAACGCGCCGCACCGATGATCGCCCGGATGACCGGTATGCGCTCGCTCTCGAATGTCGACGCAACGGTCTCTTGAACATCCTCGCGGGGGGTCAGGGCCAGCATATAGCCGCCGCGGCCACCACCCGTGAGTTTTGCACCCAGGGCGCCCATCGCCTGCGCTCGATCGCAGAGCTCGATCAACCTTTCGTGCGACAGCCCCATGTCGATGAGGATGCTGTGGTTGGCGGTCATCAGGCTGCCTACCGTGTCCAGATCGTAGCGCTCGAGAGCCTCCCGCATGGCCAGCGACTGTTCGGTGATCGCCCGGCAGCGTTTTGCGAACAGGTCCGGGTCCTCCTTCTTGAGACCGAGAACAAAGCCGTTGAGGGCCGAGGTATCGGCGGTGACGCCACTGTTGGCGAGGACAATTCGGAAGGGCCGCTCGACCTCGATCTGTTCGAAGGATTTCTCCCCATCCATCACCCGGTAGACCAACAACCCGCCATAAGTGGAAGCAGTGTTGTCGATGCCTGAGGGGATGCCGTGATAGGCCAACTCGCCCTCCCAGCCGACATGGTTGATCTCTTCGATCGACAGGCCGAGGTCGAAGGCGTTGTTCAACGCCCGTGCCAGCGAAACACAGCTCGCGGCACTGCTCCCCACTCCGCTGCCGGCCAGCAGCGAGCCACCGTAGGTGATCTTGATCGGCGTTTTCTGCACGTCGATCTTCATCACCTCCAGGATGTGGTTGATCGACTCGACCTGCTGCGCCTGTTTCTTTGCCTTGTACCCGGGAACCTCGAGGCGATTGTCCTCGAGAACCCACCCCTCACCGTCGATGAGCTCGACCGCGGCTTCGGTCTCGTAGGGCAGCGCCGAAACAATCGCCGGTACCCCGCGCAGGACGAACTGATCGCCAATCAGGATGGTTTTGCCGTATCCGCTTCCGGTGGCCATGGGTTCTCCTTTTCGCAATTCGACCCGTCTCCGACTCCTTGCTTCAATCCACTATCGCTATCGGTATCGCTATCGCAATCGGTATCGAACGCCCAATGTGACATCGGCGTTCATCGATAGCGATACCGATTCCGATTGCGTTAGCGATTCCCGCCCATCCCATCGGAGACAGTCACGAGTTTTCATCCGCAACCCCGGCCGCTCAAGATCCTCTCCATCTCCTCGATGAGTTCCTCCTCCCGCCCTACCGCTACCGTGGTGGCGGCGGTCAGGCTGTGGCAGGCATCAGAGAATCCGCCCACCCGGGCCGTGGCCTCGGGCAGCAGGATATCGAGGCCAAGTACATCGCCCGATCTGATGCACTCCTCCATTGGATCCGCCACCCGCATCGAGATCTTGACCTGATTGAAGTCGAAGGTGCCGATGCCAGGAATCTCATCGGGGACGACCTGGAAGCCCGCCAAATAGCGATCGGGATCGACGTCGCCGGTGTTGCGGACAGCGTCGAGGAAGGCGCCGATCATCTTCACCCCCATCGGCCTGAAACGCGAGTGCACGTGCAGCCACTGGACGTTTTCCGTCTGCCTCCATCCCTCCTCCCGGAGTCTCCGGATCTCCTCGTTGAAGAGGCGATTCTGGAGGGTTCGTAGTTCCTCGAGCACGTCGTCCGACCTCGGGGACGGCCCTTCGAGGCACACGCCGATCCCGATTTCCGTTCCACCGCGGTGGTAGCCAGCGCCACCAAAGGTATCGAGATCGCGGGCCAGGGTTTCGCACGGTGCCGGTCCGGCGGGAGTGAGCAGGACGTACCGCTCCCGACCGTCCTCCTCCTCGATCTTCAACAGGCCCTGGCGCACCGTTTCCAGCGCCGCATCACGGTTTGGACCGGCCAATCGGCCGGCGACGAAGAAGCGGTCGCCGACGGCGCCGATCGTGGCGATGCGCGCGAGGTCGGCATTTCCAGGATCGAGCCTGCAGGCGAAGAGGTAGCAGGTGGTCGACGCGGTGATGTCCCGATCTCCCCGCAAACCGAAGAGCTCGGGATCGAGCAGGTGAACGCTCTCATCGTCAATCGCCTCGGCCTTGTGGTGGTCGAGGATGAGCACCAGATTGCGTCCCCGGTTGAGCTCCGAGATCAGCGGTGCGATGCGTCCGGCAAAATCGGTGAGCACGATCAGTCGGCCCTGATCCTCGAAGATTCGCTCGAGCACAGCGGGGTAGGGTTTTTCGAGACACACCCGGTGCACCGACAACCCCTTGCGCTCGAATGCCCGGGTCAGGATGGCGCCTGAGCTGAGCCCGTCGGCGTCGTTGTGGTGAAGCACCTCGACGCCGCGATCAGTCCGGCGTTCCATCGCGTTGATCGCACGGTCCATTGCCCCGAGGAGGTCCTCAATCAACCGGACGCTCCACCGCTGCCGACGTGAACGGCGAAGGCCTCCAGCGCCTCCAGCTCGGCTGCCACGTCGAGCACCGTGTACCGGGTACGGATCTTCCGCCCGTGGCGGATCGCGGCCTCCAGCTCATCCGAGCTGATACCCAGCTGCGCCGCTCGGATCGGAGCTCCGGAGGCGGTCAGGGCGCGCCGCACTTTGCGGCCGATTGCGAGGGTGTGCTCGATCTCCTCCTTGATAGCAGCTTCATTCCCGACAAGGCGCTCCAGATCCTCCGCCGTCCGCGCCTCCAGCTTGGCCTGCCACTGCGGCCACACCGCCGGGGCAAGCGCGCCGAAGATCTCCATGACGTCCCGCAGCGCGTCGTCGGGAGACGGGTTTGGCGCAAAGCGGACGCGGCCGAAATCGAGCTCGACGATCCGGCGGTACAGATCGTCGATCACCAACGAAGCAACCCCAACCTGAGCACCGTGGAGGTTGAGCGGTCGGCCGTCCCTGAGCCGCGTCATATCCCAGTAGTGGGACAGGAGATGCTCGCCCCCCGACGCCGGGCTCGAGGTCCCGACAACCGCCATCGACAGGCCGGAAATCAACAACAGCCTAAAGAGCAGGATGACCGCCTCGGGGTCGTCGTCGGCGAGGCGCGGGAACGCCTCGAGGGCCTCCTCGAACGGCACGGACAGCAGCCGGTCGGGCAGCGGGCAGTGGTACTCACCCCTGACCAGCGATGCGATCTTCCAGTCGCAGCCGCAGTACGGTTTGGAGACCAGGTCGCCGAGTCCGGCAAGGGTGAGCTCGCGAGGCGCTTTCATCAAAACACTCGGGTCGGCAAAGACCACTACCGGCGGGGTCGTGGATTGCGTGGTCTTGAGGCCGTTCTCCGACAGGGCGACAATGGCCGAGGTGTAGCCGTTCATCGACGCCGCGGTTGCGAGCACAAAGCAGGGTATCCCGCGGCGGTGCGCGATCTCCTTACCGAGATCGTTGATGGTTCCGCTACCTACGGCGGCCACCATGTCGAAAACGCCCGTACAGGCGGCCATCAGCTCATCGACCAGCTCCATCGAGGCATGGATATGGCCGGTGGGGTCATCGCGAAGCATGCAGCACTCAACCGAGTAGGACGTCCCCAGCGCCTCCGAGAGCCGGTCTCCCGCGGCCTTCCACGTGCGGCGGTCGGCCAATAGCAGGATCCGCTCGCCGGGGATCAGCGCCGGCAGTATCTCGGGCACGCGGTCGGCGACCCCGGGCTCGATCACTACCTTTCGGGTGAGGATGCGGTGGTCCCGGCCGCAAGAGCAGTCCAGGCTTTGCCCCAGGACCCGATCACTCAGGATCTCGTCGGTGCCGAACGGCAAGCTGCCGGTGCGTTCCATGAACTTCGGTATGTCTCCTACGTCACCAGGGTAACCCGGAGGCGCTGATTCGCAATCTGGCAATCTCGGAACCTCAGTGCAACAAACGCGTATCTCAACATCGGAGGTGCTCATGCCCAGGAAAATCACGATCGCCCTCTCGGCAGCGACACTCATGATGGCGGTTCATGGATCGGCTCGAGCCGAGTATTCAGTGACCGACCTGGTTGACGCCGCCAAGCGGGGTGACGGCCACGCCGTGCACCGCCTCGTCGAATCAGGGTCCGATCTGGGCGCCACCGGCCCCATGGGCTACACCGCTCTCCACTGGGCGGGCGTGCGCGGGAACTGGCTGATCTTCGAGGAGCTCGTGGCAGCCGGCGCGCCGGCCAACGCCATGGGCACCGACGGCGGCACACCCCTCCACTGGACCTGCCACCATGACCGGGCAGACATGGTCCTCCTACTGCTCGATGCGGGCGCCGACCCCGCGGTCATGAATCGGTGGGGCCGAGCACCTCTCCATGTCGCCGCTCGCCGGGACTGTCCCCAGGTAGCCGCGCTCCTGCTCGAGCGGGGCGTCGATCCAAACGTGACGACCAGGGAGGGATGGACGCCGCTTCACGTGGCCTACCTGAGCGGTCACCCGCGCATGGCCGAGTTGCTGCTGGCTGGAGGCGCCGACCCGGACGTTACCGACGCGGACGGGCTCACACCGATTGCCTCTGCGCGAGAGAGACCAGAGGCCGTCGCTGTCAACCCGGCCACTCTAGAGGACTACGAGGGACTCTATGACCTCGGGCACGGTCTTACGGTCAAGGTGTGGAAGGAGGCTGAAACCCTCGGTATCCGCGAATTCGCCCCCGACGGTCTCTACCCGATCGGTGAGGACCTCTTCTTCTGCCGTCAAGAGCCCTGGCAGGTGGGCTTCGTGCGAGCCGACAACGGCGATGTGGAATCGATCGAGATCCACTTCCTGCGCCGAACCGTAAACGGCACGAGAACCCGCTCGCCTCGATACGTCGGGTCGCAAGCCTGTCTGGGCTGTCATACCGGGCCAGAAGAGGGCAGGCAGAACATCGTCTGGATGCGCAGCCGTCACGCCCACGCCTACTGGCGGCTCGGCGCCGATTGGGCGTTATTCCTGGCCAAGCTGCGCCCCCATTATCAAGACCTCGAGAGACCCATCGCGGATCAACGGTGCCTCCTGTGCCACGTGACCGGCGCCCAGGACCCGGATGCTCTTTTCAGCGATGCCTACCGGATCGAGGAGGGCGTGAGCTGTGAGGCCTGCCACGGTCCCGGCTCCGAGTACATCGAACCCGAGATCATGGCCGATCGCGAGGCGTTCATCGCCAACGGCGGCCGGGTACCCGACGTGGCCACCTGCCGCAGCTGTCATCGCAATAGTGACAACTTCGACTGGTCCGAGTTCTGGCCCAAGATCGAGCATCCCCGGCCGGAGACGCCCGAAAGCCCCGGCACAAAAGAAACGGGCTAAAGTAGGTACGGTCGTGGATCGACGGCCCGGCCGTCGCGCCGCACTTCGTAATGGAGGTGGTTGCCCGTCGCGTTGCCGCTCTTGCCGACGGTGCCGATCACATCTCCCTTGGCGACCTTCCTCCCATTCTTCACCTTGATGCGTTTGAGATGAGCGTAGCGGGTCTGCCACCCGTCACCGTGGTCGATGATGACGAGCCGGCCGAAGTCGCCCGAACGGCCGGCAAAACCAACGACCCCATTGGCGGTTGCGGTCACCGGTGTTCCGGCGGGCGCCGACAGATCGATCCCCTCGTGGCGCGACCTCCCTCGTGGAACTCCGAACTCGGAGGTGACGACCGCAGATGCACGTGACACCGGCCATCCAGAGGGAACGGTCTCGACCTTGGCAACACGAGGTCCGCTCGCGCAGCCCAGGATTCCCAGGATCAGAATGGCTGCACAGGCTGCTCGCTTCATTGATCCAGGATACTCACCCCAATACCGTTCCTCGAACGTCGACATGTGCGGGCGCGGTATGAAGCCTCGCGACGTCCTTGTGGGGCAGGCGTCTCGCCTGCCATGTCGAAGGGCGGAACAAACGCATTCATGCCCGTTAACTCGGCAGCCGGGACGGCCGCCCCACAATACCTCCCGGAACCCTTGCAGGGCACGCGTCCCGCCTGCACATTTTCCCAGGTGTTTACAGCGCCGTTTCCAGCGCGAGCTCGATCATCTCGTCGAAGGTGGTCTGACGCTCCTCAGACGACAGCGCTTCGCCGCTCCTGATGTCGTCGCTCACCGTGCAGATGGCGAGCGCCGCGGCGCCGAGCTCGGCGGCGATCGTGTAGATGCCGGCGGTCTCCATCTCGACACCTAGAATTCCGTACTTCGCCATCAGGTCGAAGATCTCGGCCTTGGGTGTGTAGAACAGATCGGCCGAGAACACGTTGCCGACGTGAAAGCTGAGCTTTTTCTTCTCGGCGGTTCGCACCGCTTTTCTCAGGAGATCGAAGTCGGCGATCGCCGCCAGGTCGTAACCCCCGAAGCGCGTGCGGTTGACACCCGAATCGGTCGACGCCCCCATCGCGATGACGATGTCCCGGAGGCCTACGGATGGATGGACCGTGCCGCAGCTTCCCACCCGGATCAGACGTTGAACCGCGTATTTTTGGATCAGCTCGGTGCAGTAGATGGAGGCCGACGGAATGCCCATGCCATGAGCCATAACGGAGATGGCCTGCCCCCGGTACTCACCGGTGAAGCCCAGCATATTGCGAACATCCGTGATCTGGCGGGCTTTCACCAGAAAAGTCTCCGCGATGTACTTTGCCCGCAGAGGGTCGCCGGGCATCAGGACGGTTTCGGCGAATTCCCCCGGATCGGCACTGATGTGAATGGCGGTCATAAATCCTCCACCTGCTCGGTTGGAGATGTTACCCCATCCCCTGTGCGGCGGACCTCAAAATTTTCCTGGACCACGCGAGTGCTCTGCTATTCTCGACGGCAGAATTATGATGTTGGCAAAGATCCATCGAGGAACAGGGAGGTCAGTCATGGAGAAGGCATTCGTCCGGCGCCTGTTTGGTGTCATCGTTCTCGCTATGTTCCTGGTCGCGTCCGGCGCACCATCTTTCGCGCAGGAGGCGCCGGAGGAAGAACAGCCGGGCATTCAGGAAGAGGAAATGGAAGTGCCGATTGCGGTAGGTGAAATCACTGTCACTGCCCAGAAACGAGAGGAAGACATCCAGGAAGTACCGGTTTCGGTCTCGGTCCTCAACACTGAGGATCTCAATATCATCACAACCGGTGGCGCCGATGTCCGGGCGCTTTCGGCCCGCGTGCCGAGTCTGATCATGGAGTCCTCGTTTGGCCGTGCCTTCCCACGCTTCTACATCCGCGGCCTCGGCAACACCGACTTTGACCTCAACGCATCGCAGCCGGTGTCGATGGTGGTCGACGAGGTGGTCCTCGAAAACCCAGTGGTCAAGGGCATGCCGCTCTTTGACCTCGACCGGGTCGAGGTACTGCGCGGTCCGCAGGGGACGCTCTTCGGGCGCGACACACCCGCTGGAATCGTCAAGTTCGAGACCGTCAGACCGTCACAGGAATTCGATGCATTTGTCCGGGCGTCGTACGGCACCTACTCGACGACCGACATCCAGGCCGCGGTCGGCGGCTCGCTCGGCGGCGGCTTCTCGGCTCGCGCTTCGGGTCTCTACCAGTCGCGCAACGATTGGGTGAACAATGACTTCGAAGGTGGCGAGGATCTCGGGGGCTACCAGACAACCGCCTTTCGTCTCCAGCTCATGTGGGAGCCGAATGACAAGTTCTCCGGGCTGTTCAAGGTGCACGGCTGGGAAGTTAGCGACGGCACCGCTCGAATTTTCCGCGCCAACATCATCGAGCCCGGCACCAGCAACCTCGTCGACGGTTTCCGGCAGGATCAGGTCTGGTTGGATGGCCTCAATACGCAGGAGATCACCTCCCGTGGCGGCCTGCTACGGCTCGAGTACGACTTCGGTTCCGCCAGCCTGGTTTCGATCACCGGCTACGAGAGCATCAGGGATATGTACAGCCGCGGTGATATCGACGGCGGCTTTGGTGCAGCTTTCCTGGGCGAGGGGAACTTCGGGCCAGGGTTCATCCCCTTCCCGTCTGAGTCGGCCGGCGCCGTGCCCAGCCTCGACCAGTGGACGCAGGAGTTCCGTTTAGCCAGCAACGACAACGAGGTTCTCAACTGGCTGGTGGGCTTCTTCTATTTCAACGAAGAAGTGAATATCGACAACTTCAGCTACGACACCCTGGCACCCGGCAAACCCCAGAACGCCCTCGCGACCCAGTTTCAGGAGACAAAGGCCTACGCCCTGTTCGGATCACTGAACTGGGCCGTTTCGGGCAGCTGGGATCTCGCCGGTGGTCTGCGTTTTTCGGACGACAAAAAGGACTTTTGGGTCGCCATGCCGCAAAGCCTCCCCTGGATACCACCCCTCGAGGGGCGGATCACGGAGGACGTGGGCGACAGCTTTGTGAGCTGGGATCTCAGCGCCACCTACAAGGCCAACCAGAACGTCAACGTCTACGGCCGCCTCGCCACCGGTTTCCGTGCCCCGTCAATCCAGGGCAGAATCTCGTTTTGTCCCGTGCCCGAGGAATGTGTGACGACGGCCGACACCGAACAGAACACCTCGTTTGAAATCGGCGTCAAGTCGATTCTGGCGGACAACAAGTTGCGCCTCAATCTGACCGCCTACATTTTCGAGATGAGAGACCAGCAGCTGACCGCGGTCGGTGGCGAGTTCAACACCGC
The DNA here is from genome assembly GCA_029938595.1 of Thermoanaerobaculales bacterium. GTDB lineage: Bacteria > Acidobacteriota > Thermoanaerobaculia > Thermoanaerobaculales > Sulfomarinibacteraceae > Sulfomarinibacter. Next base: position 8,578 of record JAOZUP010000123.1, read on the forward strand.
GACCCTCTTGAACGCAGACAAAACCAAGGGCCACGGCCTCGAGGCCGATATCGAGTGGATCCCCTCCGGCCACTGGATAATGACTTTCGGAGCGAGCTGGAACCCGACCGAGATTGTCGACCCGGATCTGACGGTCAACCCGTGCGGCGGCGGCTGCACGGTGACCGATCCCGTAATCGATGGCCTGGCATACATCAACGGCAACAGCCTGCCGCATGCTCCCGAGTACATTTTCAACGGCATCATCAACTTCCAGTCGGATCCGGTGAAGAAGAGCTTCTTTGGTTCGCTCGACTGGGCCTACCACAGCGAAAAGCACTTCTTCCTCTACGATTCGGTGGAGTTCAACAGCAGTGCTTTCGAACTCGGTATGCGTCTGGGCTATGCCTTCCACAACACCAAGTACGAGGTGGCGCTGTTCGGTCGCAACATTCTCGATGCGGAGATCATCCGCAACGGGATCGACTTCAACAATCTGACCGGCATGATGAACGACCCGAGGATCATCGGCATCGAGTTCCTCGCCAAGTTCTAGAATCGCGAGCTATTGACCGCGGTAGCCCCCTCCCGTTGGAGGGGGCTTTTTTCAGTCGTGGGTTGTGAGGGTGACGGACACTTCGCTACCATCACGCCAGGAGGGGCACATGACGACGCAACCCGATTCTCACCACACATTGGTCACTGTTGCCGCAACCTGCCTCGTTATGACCACCCTCGCCTGCGGCTCTCCAACACAGCAGGCCGATACCGCGTCGCCCCTTCCGCCAAACATCGTGCTCTTCCTCGCCGACGACCACGGTCAGTGGGCCTCAGGGCCATACGGCAACGACGAGGTCGAGACGCCGGCCCTCGACTCTCTGGCTGCCTCCGGGGTGCTGATGGCCAACGCCACCAGCCCGTCACCGGTGTGCTCCCCGGCCAGGACCAGTCTCATGACCGGTAGGTTGCCCTCACAGCACGGGATCCATGATTTCCTCGCCGAGCGCCCGAATTCGGAATACGACTGGCTCGACGACGAGGTGCTCCTTTCTGAACTTCTCCAACAGGCCGGCTACCGGACCGCGCTGATCGGCAAGTGGCATTGCAGTGCCACGAGCCTCGAACCGGCAAGGGGGTTCGACCGCTGGCTGAGCTACGATCAGGGCCCTGAAGACTGGCCCAATCAGTATCTCCACCAGGGCATCGTCCATCTATCCGACCAGGGATCGCCGATCAGCGTCGACGGCTTTCAC
>JAOZUP010000521.1 GCA_029938595.1 Thermoanaerobaculales bacterium
ACGCCAACCTGACGACGCTCATTGCCGCCCTCTTCCTCTTCAACTTCGGCACCGGCCCGATCAAAGGCTTCGCGGTGACCCTTTCGATCGGCATCCTGGCCAGCGTGTTCACGGCCGTATTCGTCTCCCGCACCATATACATGATCGCGCTTGGGAGCCGTGAACGGGTCGAGACGCTGAGCATCTGATTGGAATCAACCATGCGCATCATCGGCGACACCAATATTCCTTTCCTGTCCTACCGGAGGATTGCCCTCACTCTATCGGCGCTGGTCATCGTCGCCGGTCTGGCCTACGAGTTCCTCGGGCCGGGGCTCAACCTCGGCATCGACTTTGTCGGCGGCACCCAGGTCACCCTGAAGTTCCGCGAGGAGCCGGATCTCGGCGAACTGCGATCCGCCATCTCGGACCTGACCTCGGGAACTCCCCTGATCCAGACCTTCGACGAGGCCGAAAAACACGAGATTCTGATCCGGGTCGAAAACCCCGAGGGTGAGGAGGGCGATTTTGTACGACCGATCATCGACCTCCTGAATGGGGACCTCAACTCCGATCTCAACGGTCGGTTCGACCTCAATCTCAAGGGATCGCACGCGCTCATCAGTCTCCTGGCGACGGCCGACCCCGACGGCGTGGGCGGTGACGAGGAGGCTCGCAACCTGTACTACGAGCCGATGGCCGAGGCAGTCCTCGACCACCGCAAGAAGAACGGAATCTACTCTTCGATCGACGAGCTCGGCGATGTGGCGGATCTGAGCGTCGATTCGCGGGACTATCTCGAGGACACTGCGGCGGTCGGTGCCTTCTCCCTTCTCGGTGCGGAGAACGTTGGACCGGCGGTGGGCGCGGATCTGCAGAAAAAGGCACTGCTGGCGATCGGATTCTCACTGGTCGGGATGCTGGTCTACATCTGGATTCGCTTCCAGCTTCCTTACGCCGTGGGTGCGGTGGCGGCGCTCTTCCACGACGTGCTCATCACTCTCACCGCTCTCTCGGTGACCCACCGCGAGATGAACCTGCCGACAGTTGCTGCCCTGCTGACCCTGGTCGGGTACTCAGTCAACGACACTGTGGTTGTCTTCGACCGGGTGCGCGAAAACTTGCGGCTGCACCGCGGTGAGGATCTCGAGGAGCTGATGGACCGTTCGATCAATCAGACCCTGTCGCGGACCTTTATCACCTCGGGAACCACTCTGATGGTGGTGTTGAGCCTCTACATATTCGGTGGCGACGTCATCAACACCTTTGCTTTCGTGCTCCTGGTGGGGATCATCATCGGTACCTACTCGTCGATCTTCGTCGCCTCCCCGGTGGCCCTGGCAATGAACAAGTTGCTGGTCTCGCGACGGGAACACAGGCGGCTCAAGGGACGCCGCTGAAAGAATTAGGAATGAGGAATTAGGAATTTCCACCCCTGCCCTCCATTTCGATTGGAGTGGGTGGGTGGAGAATCCGAAATCCGCGATCCTCAATCCCTAATTCCGCGGGTGGTCTTGTCACGGCGTAGCCCGTGGGGCGAAGCCGGATGGGCTGCATTCCTAATTCCTAACTCCTAATTCCTAATTCGAAATTGCCCCTTCCCCTCATGTAATCCACATGACATTGAGCGCCGAAATCGGTGCGAATTCGCGGCTCCCTTGACCCGGCAGATAAGATAGTTAGATGGCAATTGCGGCGAAGATCCGCATCGAGGACATCCTCACCCGGATGGAGCGATATCGTCCTGATTTGGACGAGGACCTCCTGCGCCATGCATACGTGTTTGCGGCCAATCGTCATCAGGGACAATCGCGGCGTTCTGGAGAGCCGTACTTCACCCATCCTCTGACCGTGGCCTGGATCCTTGCTGAGATGGAGCTCGACGAGGAGACAGTCGCCGCCGGCCTGCTCCATGACCTCGTCGAAGACACACCGACCACGGCCGAGGAGCTCGAGGTCGAGTTCGGTTCCGAGGTGGCGCGGTTGGTGATGGCACTCACCAAGATGGCCGATTTCGAATCGAGCTACTCGAGCCGCGAGGCCACCGAGGCAGAGAACTTCCGCCGCCTCCTGCTGGCGTCGATGGACGACGTGCGCGTCATCCTCATCAAGCTTGCCGACCGGCTGCACAACATGCGCACCCTTGGCTTTCTCGACCGCGATCGGCAGATAGCGATTGCGCGCGAGACCCTGGAGATCTTTGCGCCGATCGCCAACCGGCTCGGTATCGGCAGCATCAAGACCGAAATGGAGGACCTGTGCTTTCGCTATCTCCATCCCAAGGAGGCCGAAAAGCTGGAGAAGGAGATCGAGGAGAGGAGGGAGGCGGCCGACCGATGGTTCGCCGAGATTCGCACCATCCTCGAAAATCTGCTCGCGAAGAACGGCATCGAGGGCAGTGTTCATGGTCGGGTCAAACACCTGTACTCGATCTTTGAAAAGCTCAAGCGGCAGGAGGTGGACGTTGCCAACGTCTTCGATTTTCTCGCTTTCAGGATCATCGTGTCGTCGGTGGCCGACTGCTACGCCACGCTCGGTCTGGTCCACCAGCAGTGGCCACCGGTTCCCGGACGGCTCAAGGACCATGTTGCGATTTCGAAACCCAATGCATACCAGTCGCTGCACACAACCGTGATCGGACCAGAAGGCCATCCGTTCGAAATCCAGATCCGGACAAGCGAAATGAACACGATTGCGGAGTTCGGCATCGCGGCCCACTGGAGCTACAAGGAGAAGGGTTCGCACGCGC
>JAOZUP010000522.1 GCA_029938595.1 Thermoanaerobaculales bacterium
CTCCACAATTTGCACGGCTCGTAGGGTGGGCCTTGGCCCACCTTCAGAGTCCTTCTCGTATCGTTGGCGATTCGGAAAACGAGATCATCTGAAGCAGCGCGGCCCAAGCGCGGGCAGAAGGCTCAAGGCACTCGACGGCCCCCCGCGCCGATAAATCCGAAATCCGAAATCCGAAATTCCTAATCCGTGCCGTCGTCCGTCCAATCAAACCAGTCAATTTCAGTCACGCTGGTGGGCTCGCTGGTCAACAACATGACCGCCCGGTTGCCGTCGGTGAACCACGGATCACCGGTGAGATTGCCGCGCGGCTCCTCTGGGGACACGAAGCCCACGCCACCAACCCTCGCATAGGCGGACAACGCCTGGGCGTAGATGAAATCCTGGGCCAGGGAAGCCCGCGTGTCATCGACATTGGGATCGATGCGGTGGGTCGTGAGAGTCTTCGATTTGGTGGTGAAACGGCTGCCGATGTCGCGGCTGATCTGACCGATCAGCACCGGCAGACCGTTCACGGTCACCGGCGCCAGCCACAGACGGAGGTGGTTGCGGTAGTTGATGCTGGACCGCACCTTCTGGAATGCGATGTCCTGCGCTCGACCATAGACATAGAGATGGCTGATGGGTGAGTACCGGTAGGCGCCACCGAAGATGCCGAAAAACCCTGTCTTCATAGCCGTGCCCGCCGACATCGCCGCGGTCGGATCCCACCCGGAACGGAGGAGTGCGGGCCAGAGCGCCTCGGAGTCAGCGATGATCACGAAATTCAAGGGGTCGCCGGTCTTGCTGCCGTCGGCATTTGTGACCGTGGCCGGCTGCTCCTCGACCCACTTTTTTACCTCTTCGGGCGAAGTGAGATCGACGATCTCCTGACCCGGGAAAAAGGTCTCGTAGAAGTCTCCATCCTCGAGCTTGTGAAAGTCAGCCTTGAAGCCCGGCACCTCGTGAATGAACTCGACGTGCACGGCCTTGTGCTCGGAGAAGACCTCGACCAGCACCCATCGAACGCCCTTTTGCCTGTTGGTAAAGACGAAACCCGACACGGTCTCGCCGGGCAGAATCGCGAATGGCATCTGGTTCAGGTAGTAGAACCACTTCTTTTCGTGGTTGGCCTTCTTGGACCACCTCCAGCTGGTCTTCTGCGCCACCTCGAGGGGAGAGAAGTAGTCGGGGTCGATGCTCCTCGGCAGGAACAACATCTCGTCGTCGGTGCCGTTGGTGATCTCGAGCCACACCGGCTGGATCTTCTTCTTGTAAAGCTTGCAGTCAAAGGCCGCTTTGGCCTCGTCGGCGGTCAAAACCACCACCCTGACCGTGACGTCTTCCTCCGTCCGAATCTCGGCCCGCTCCATGAACCCGACCTGATCCATGGGCGTCGGGCTGAATGTGCGGCAGCCGGCCACAAACACCATTGCTGCGGCGAATAGGAAGATCCTCAGGTGTCTCATTGTTTTAATCCTCCATGGTTCAGCCATCCGAAGATACCACGCCGACCGATGGCGCCTGTGGCCCGGTCGACGTATGATCGAAGAGAACGGCGGTTTAATGGGAACTCGACACCTCAGCATTGACGACTACTTACGGGGAATCCGCGAGCGGGACAGCGCTGCGCTCGGGCAAGTGATAACCCTCGTGGAGTCGAATCGATCAGACGACCGGGCACAAGCGCAGGAGTTGTTGACCCGGCTCCTGCCGCTGACCGGCGGTGCGCGCCGCATCGGCATTTCCGGGGTGCCCGGAGTCGGCAAGAGCACCTTCATCGAGACTTTTGGTCTCCGCCTGGTGGATGCCGGCCATCGGGTGGCAGTGCTGGCGGTCGATCCCTCGTCGTCGGTTTCGAAGGGATCGATCCTCGGCGACAAGACTCGGATGGAAGAGCTGGCCTCATCGGACGATACTTTCATCCGCCCCTCCCCCACCGGCGGCTCACTGGGCGGCGTGGCACGCAAGACCCGCGAGGCGATCCTGGTTTGCGAGGCGGCGGGCTACGACGTGGTGCTGGTGGAGACCGTCGGCGTCGGCCAATCGGAGACCGCGGTCGCCGAGATGGTCGACTTCTTCCTCCTCCTCTCGCTCACCGGCGCCGGCGACGAGCTGCAGGGCATCAAACGCGGCATCCTCGAGCTCGCCGATCTGATCTCGATCAACAAGGCCGACGGCGACCGTCTGCAAGCAGCCGAGCACGCACGCGCCGAGCTCGAGCGCGCTCTCGCCATCCTGCGACCCAAGGGCGATGACGGCTGGACGCCGCGGGTGGTGACGTCATCCGGTCTCACCGGCGACGGTCTCGACGATATCTGGGCGATCATCGGCGAGCATCACGCGCTGCTCTCGGCCAACGGTGCGCTCGAGCGCCGCCGACAGAGGCAACTCCTGGACTGGATGTGGTCACTTGTGGATGAGGGCCTGAGGTCGGCAGTCCGCGAGCACCCGCAGGTGGCCGAAACACTCGCAGATCTCGAAAATGACGTCCTCGAAGGTAGAATGACACCGACCGCGGCCGCCGAAAACATTCTCGGCTCTTTCAGGATTTAGCCCGCTCTTCTCACCAGCTTTTCCGATCGGTTGATCCAGCCGCGAAGCGGCAGAATATTCACTTCCGATCCGTCGATCCAGCCGCGAAGCGGCGATAGATACATAGCCTGGGGCGTCAACCCGCGCTCGGCTGGCGAGCGAGTCGAACCGGAATCGCGGCAGCGAGTCCGGCATCGACCGCAGCCAGGCGAG
>JAOZUP010000523.1 GCA_029938595.1 Thermoanaerobaculales bacterium
ACGATGCCGTTGGCGCCGGAGACGACGAATGCACCTCGATGAGGCGCCGCGCCGAACACGCGATCGACAAGCTCGCCGGCTGAAACCGGCAATCTGCCCTTGCGAATCAGGTCGAGGACCGAGCCGAGCCCCAGGGTCTCGAGGGTGGATTTTCGCATTGCGGTGGTCATGACACCCGACCCCCTTTCTGATCCGAAACCTCGAAGACCGCGGCGATTCCGACATCGCCGGCGGCGCAACCGAAGAGCAGGACATAGCCGCCGCCCAGGGAGACGGCTTCCTCCAATCCCTCGATCAGCGACCTGGTCAGGGTCGGTCCCTGTGGGTGGCCCCACACCAACGAGCAGCCGGTGGTGTTCATCTTCCGCCAGTCGTGGCCGACCACCTTGCCGAAGATTGCGTCGTTCACAGCAAACGGATTGTGGTTCTTGACGACCGCCATGTCGTCCATCCCGAGGCCCGTGCGTTCGAGGAGCTTGGCAACGGCGAGGGCGGGTGCCTCCGGCATCATGCTGGGGGAGGTCCGCACCTCGGTCTTGGCCACCGGTGTGATGTCGATCTCGGGCCGCGGGCTGAGCTCGCGCGCCGTCTCTGATGAGGTCACGAGCAAACAGGCCATGCCGTCCGACGCGTGGGTTTGGCTGCCCGCGGTGATGCAGGTGTCAAGCTCGCGCATGGCGCGCAGGTCACCCGCAGAAACCCGGCGAACACCAAGGTCGTCGTCGACCGTGCCCATCGACCGCCCCTGCAGGTTGAGCACCTCGAGCGGCACCAGCACTCGGTCGAGGAAGCCGGACTCCTTGGCTTCGAAGTACTGCTCATACCGGCACAGGGTGATCTCGTCGACCTCGCGGCGGTCGATGCGGTACTTGCGGGCGGCGAGGCCGGCGGTGGCGATCATGGCTTTGCCGGTGGCAGGGTCAAAGCCAAAGTTGTCCCACACGTCACCCAGGGCCTGGGTCCGTTCATACGACCTGCGCTCCGGAAACACCCCCACCGGGGAGTCGCTGGTGCGGTCGAAGGTCAGCACCCCAACCACGTCGTTGGCGCCCCCCTCGATCTCAGCCGCCGCGACCAGGACTGCCTGCAACCCGGTGGCGCAGGCCTGCTCGACGTGGAAGCCGGGAATCCTCACCCCCATGCAGCTCGCCACCAGCGGCGCGGTCCAGAACTTCCAGTGCCAGGGGATTGTCGAGCCGATCACCAGGTATTCGAGCCGGCGCTGGGGCACCCCGCGCAGACCGAGGATCCGGCTCATGGCCTCGCCGGCGAACTGGCCGATGTTGACCTCAGCCAGGGGCGAGGTCTGCCACGCCGGGAAGTAACTGCTCCCCCAGGTACCGTACGGAATCCTTGCCCGGGAAAACTTCGAGACATCCGCGGCCATAGCAGCTCCTTTCACTCTTGAGTTCTTCGTTTTAAGTTCTTAGTTCTTAGTTCATACACTCTTGACTCTCAATTGTCGGCTCACTCTGACATGATCCACGATCGTGACTCCGGTCCGAAAACTAAAAACAAATAAATTAAAACTAAAAACTCCAGGTTCAGACCTCGAGCAGGAAGTCTGATGAAGTGATCACGTTTTCCGAGAAATCGCGGCCCTTAACCGCCTTGAAACCGTCCCACTCATAAAAGCCCTTGCCCGTCTTGACCCCGTGCTCGCCGTTCTTGAACAACCGCGCGAGGATCGCCGGTGGGTAGAGCCGCGGATCCTGGGTCTGAAGGTACATCGCCATCGACACCCGGTACATGGTGTCCGCGCCGATGAAGTCGGAGAGCTTGAACACCCCCTGCGGGTGGCCGAGGCTGCCCTTGAGACCGACGTCGCCGTCTTCGACCGTGATCTCGCCCCGCTCGAGGGCGCGCATCGCTTCGAGCATGAAGGGGACCAGGTGCTTGTTGACCCAGAAGCCGGAGACGTCTGTGGCCACGAAGGGGCTCTTGCCCATCCCTTCGAGGATCTCGACGGTCAGGGCGAGGGTCTCGCTGGAAAGATCCCGGTGACGCACGACCTCGACCGCCGGCATCTGGTAAACCGGGTTCATGCCGTGGGTGCCCACGAATTTCTCCAGCCGACCCGACGCCACCCCCATCGTGTGGACGCTCAACGACGATGTGTTGGTCCACACCAGGCCGTCGTCCGGGAGCCGTGGTGCGACCCGGGCCAGAACCTCGCATTTGAGATCGAGATCCTCGAGGATGACTTCGAGCAGGACCTGACAGGATCCGAGCTCGGCCGCGAAGTCTTCTTCCGAGTCGACGACGCGGAACCCCGCCGCCGCCTCATCAGCGAAATTCGGCTCGTCGGGATGGCGCTTCTTGCCGATCCACCCAAGGCCCTTGGCCAACGCACCGGGCGCCCGCTCGCGCGCCCCGGCGTCGGTGTCGAAGCCAACCACCTCGTAGCCGCCTTCGAGCAGATTCGCGACCCAGTCCACGCCCATCTTGCCGAGGCCCATCACCGCGAAGCACTTCACATCGGAGCGTTCCATTGATCCTCCCTTCAGTTCCCGTAACATCCTGTTCTTACGAATGAGGAATCTGAACCCTCGAACTTGAGATTCGGTGCGGCTCGCAGCAGAATCTGGCTCATTTCGGGTGAGAAATTGACGAACACGAATCAGGGTACAACGAACCTCGACACGCCCGCAAGGTGAGGAGGTGAGGGAGTTAGGAAGTTAGGAGGTTGGCGTTTCGCCTCCCGGACGGAAAAGGAGTGTCGA
>JAOZUP010000524.1:0-1213 GCA_029938595.1 Thermoanaerobaculales bacterium
TGGCTCGCGTGGACCATGATTATGATCCCCTACGACGCGTGGGCTACCGAGATCTCGCGACACTACGACGACCGAACGCGAATCATGACCTACCGCTCGGTCCTGGGCTCCCTCGGTGGCATGCTTTTTCTGGCCGCGCCCCTGTTCCCCATGTTCGAGACCACCGAGTACAGTCCAGAGATGATCCGCTGGACGGGGTGGGCGGTGATCATCAGCCTGCCGTTGTTCATCAGCATCGCCATGATCTGGGCACCGATTGGGGAGAAGGTTGTCTCGGCCAAATCGGACTTCCGAGGCTTGTGGCGGTCGGTCAAGAGCAACAAGTTGCTGTGGAGGTTCATTACGATCTCGCTGATCCAGGGGATGGCAGCCGGCATCGGCGCGTCGGTGGTGTTCCTCTTCACCGACAACTACCTCGGTCTCGGCGACAAATTCCCACATCTGGCGATGGTGAGTTATATTCTCGGCTTCGCCACCCTCCCGCTCTGGCTCAAACTCATGGTGCGCTACGGGAAACACCGGACATGGGCGTTCGGCATCGTCACATCCACGGTGATCTCACTCGGATACTTTTTTGTCCAGCCAGGCCCGGGCGCCTTCGTGCCAGCGCTCGTCATGACGTGTTTTACCACCATTCTCGCCGGGACCGTCCAGATCGCCCCCGGAGCGATGTTTGCCGATATCATCGATCTCGATCTCCTGAGGACCGGCAGCAACCGGGCCGGCAATTACATCGCGCTTCTATCGCTGCTCTCCAAAGCGAATATGGCTATCGGCGGCGCTGTCGGTTTTTGGATCCTCGCGGCCGTCGGTTTCAACGCCCAGGCGGACCAGAATACCGATATGGCCAATCTAGGGATGCTGGTTACCTACATCCTGGTTCCAGGGATCCTGTACCTGATTTCAGCCTCCTTGCTTCGAAACTACCCCCTCGACGGCCGCCGCCACGCCATCATCCGAAAGCGGCTCGAGCAGCGCGCCGAGCGGGCGGCGAGAGACGCCGAGGCGGCGTCGCCCCAAGCCGAGGCATCGCTGAATGGGGAGGATGCCGCATGAGCGCGACCTGGGACATGACAGCATTCTTCCCCGGAATCGACAGCAACGAGTATCGGGCGTACTGTGATCAGCTCGGGGCAGCCTGTAGCGAGTTGGAACGCAGGGCTGCGGAGCTCGGTCAGATCACCGAGGACAACTGCTCCGATTGGATCACGGT
>JAOZUP010000524.1:1223-2723 GCA_029938595.1 Thermoanaerobaculales bacterium
CACGGTCCTTCTCGACGCAGAGCTGCTCGACCGCGACACCTTCGACCTTTCCGTCTACCTCACCCTCATGCACTCGGCCGACACCGGCGACCAGGAGGTGGGCCGAGAGTACGCCCGGATCGGGTCTTTCCAGGCCGGTTTTCGAAAGGCGATGCTACCGGTGGCCAGCGCTCTTCGGGAGGCGAGCGATGAGCAGTTCATAGCACTGGTGGGCGATGCCGAGCTGGGGCCTGTCCGATACAAGATTGAGCTCATGCGAACCGATGGGCGGCACACCATGGCGCCGGGGCTGGAGGCGCTGGCGGCCGATTTGGAGGAGCACGGGCTGTACGCCTGGGAGCGGCTCTACACCGGGACCACCGGCCGGCTCGGATTCGACATGGTGTGGCCCGACGGAACCACCGAGCGAGTGCCCCTGTCGCGTCGGGTCGGTCTGTTCGGGGACCCGTCAGCCGACGTGCGGCGGGCCGCCTTCACGGGATCGGTCCGCGCCTACGAGGGGGCGGCGCCGACGCTGGCGGCCTGTCTCAACGGCGTGTCCGGGAGTCGGCTGACGATTGCTCGTTACCGGGGGCGTCCGATCCTCGACTCCTCGCTGCACGCCGCCGGCATGAGCCGTGAGAGCCTCGACTGTCTGATGGGAGTTCTCGAGGACAGCCGCGGGCTCGGTCAGCGGTTCCTGAAACTGAAGGCACGACTGCTCGGGGTCGAGCGGCTGTGTTTCGCCGACCTCTACGCACCCGTGGCAGCCGAGGACCAGGGACCGATGGAGCTCGAGGCGGCGCGCGAACTCATCACCCGGTCCTTCAGCCGGTACATGCCGCCGCTCGCCGACACCGTCGAGCGGATGTTCGACAACCGGTGGGTCGACCTCGAGCCGCGGCCCGGCAAGGCGCCCGGGGCGACAGGTGATCCCGCCCCCAGGGTCCAGCAGCCGAGGATTCTGATGACCTTCACCGGCTCGATCCGGGACGTGGACACCCTGGCTCACGAGATGGGTCACGCGCATCACTTCGAACTCACAACGCCGCTCCGCTACTGGCGCCAGACGATCCAATGGAGCACGATCGAAGTGGCCTCCAACGTGGGCGAGGGTCTGCTGCGGGACGCGCTCCTCGAAGAGGCGTCAGGGGATCCGCAGAGAACAATCGAGGCGCTGGCCCTCGACCTGGACAAGGCCGTGACCTACACGCTGGTCTCACCCCTGCTCTATGACTTCGAGTCGTCACTCTACTCCGAGCGGGCCGGGGGCGAGGTGAGCCAGCCGCGTCTCGACGAGCTGATGGTCGACGCCCAGCGCAAGTGGTTCGGCGATGCGTTTGACTCAGACGGGCTGTTCCCCCTCGCCTGGGCTGCACAGCCCCACTTCTTCTGGACCTTAGCCACCTTGCCGCAGCCATAGGCCATTAACCCGATCGCCTGGATCCCGCCGATACGGTAGATCTCTGTTGCGCCCGCAAGCTTCAGTGCAACCACCAGCACCGGATTCACGCGCCCCTC
>JAOZUP010000525.1 GCA_029938595.1 Thermoanaerobaculales bacterium
GATCAGGGCCGTGGTGTTTGGAAGGAATCGAACGGCCGCTCGTCCCAGCCGGCTCGTGCGGCATCCACGCGCAAGGATGACCGGCTCGATTCCGCTGTGTTCAAGCTCGCGGAGGAAACGGTCATTCGAGTCGAAGAGCGCGATGAGATGAACCGGCTGACCCGGTCCCGAACGCCTCAGGTACTCGACAACCTGGCGCTGCGTCCCGCCCGTGCCGAGGCTTGGGATGACATGGCACACGTTCCCACCGGCCCCGCGGGCTGCCTGTCGCGGCCGACAGCGAGCCACTAACCCGCCGAGCACGACGCCCAACCCGTCGGCCGCGTACGACAACCGTTGAAGAAGGCTCAGCGGCCACCACCCGAGGACCGTCACCAGCACCAGCGCCGCGGCGATGGCAGAGCGCGCCCTCAGCCTCACCACCGACCCGTCGAGCAACCAGCTCTGATCCGGAGTCGTCCACACCCAGCGGGCGGCGCCCATCAGCGAGCCTCGCGGAACCCCGACCGGGAGGACGATTTCCCGGAAATCCCGTTCGCCGATCAGGCGGTCCATCTCGACGCTTGCGAACGGGAGCTGCTCCTCGCCCTGCGCCAGCACTTCGTAGCCGCTGTCGGCGAATTTCCAGGTTTCAACCTCGGGAACAGCGACGACAACCAATGCCCCCGGGTTGCGCGCCGCGACCCCTTCTGAGGTCTTCAGGACCCGCGACGAGATCGCTGTCCCCAGCACCAGAATTTCTGGCACCATCTCAGGCCCTCCCACCGCCGGGATCGTCCCATCCCATGGCCGCCGAGAGCAACAGCTCCTCCCACCGCGCAGCCACCGCCGCCTCGCCGTATCTCTCGACCACCCTTGCGGCCCGATCGGCCATCCGAGCCGCTTCGTCAGGGTCATCGATGAGACGTCGCATCGCCGCGGCAAGGGCGGAGACGTCTCCCGCGGGTACCAGCAGACCGTCCTCGCCGTCGGTGATGATCTCTCCCGGGCCGACGGGACAGTCGAAGCTCACAACGGGAACGCCGCAGGCCATCGCCTCGCCGAGAGCGTTTGGAAATCCCTCGTAGCGTGATGACAGGACAAAGAGATCACACGCCCTCAACCAATCTTCAGGAGTTTTCGAGACGCCGGGAAGCATGACGCGCTCGGCCAGCCCACTTTCGTGAATCACTTGCTCCAGCGCCGCCCTCTCCGGTCCCTCACCCAAGATGACCAACCGCCACTCCGGATGGTCATCGGCGACGAGGGCGAACGCCGCGAGCAGGAGATCGAAGCCCTTCTGCAGCTCGAGCCGACCCATCGCCACCATCACGCCGCCGTCGGACGGCACGCGGTCGCGGACCACATCACCGGTCGAGGCAGGCGGCGGCACGACCGGGTTGGGGATCATCGCCACACGGTCGGACTGCAGCCATCTCCTGGCCCATCGTGCGGTGGCCTCGGTCTGCACCACAACGCCCTTCGCCGCCGGATAGAACCACCGCCTCAGCATCGCATAGTGCGGTGGAATCCGGTGGGCCGGTGGGTGAACCCGTTCCGCGACGACCACCGGCACGTCCAGAGGTCGGGCCGCCAACAGAGTAATGACGTTCGCAACATCGATGAAGCTCAGGACCACGTCCGGCCGCTCCGCCACGATCTGCTGCCGCAACCATGCCGGGCGCCGTGTGAACCTCCTTAGGGTAAATGCTTCCCGCGGGTGATCTTCGGCGAGAAACCGGGTATCTACCCTTTGATCAAGATCAAAGAAACTCTCCGATCCGTCCAGCACTCGAAGACCGACATGGTGCCCTCTCCGCGATAACTGATTCCCCAACCACGCCAGCCGCCGCTCCGCGCCACCGCAGCCCATAGCGGTGATCACCAGGATAATTCGCACCAAGCTACCTACGCCACCAGTGAAGAATAAGATTTCCCCTTTCGCTCGACTCCAGGCTAACACGGTGTCAGGATACCTTTTCAGGCCCAAAGCGGGCTGGCACGCGTCGAGCCGCCAACTGAATCGGCAGGAACCGGCCGCCGGTACGGTTTGCCCCGACACAACGCACACACACTCCCAGGGGCGTGTTCAGCAAACAAGGAAAAATCCACATGGTTTCCGATCCATGTTGGAAATCATTACAATGACTAATTGGAGGACACGCCGTACGCAACACGGAAAACTCTGCCAGTGAAGACTCCTCGTTGGTTACACCGTCTCGTGGGCCTGCGAAACAGGGAAACGCCTTCTTTGCTCAGGCGAACTCTCGATGCTCTGTTCCGAAGAAACGCCCTCAAAGAGCGGCTTCTCCGAAACTTTTCCATCAGTTTTGCCGGTTCTGCATCGCAACTGGTCTTGGGCATGCTTCTCGTTCCGGTTTTGACAAAGAACCTCTCAATCGCCGACTACGGCAGAATCATCATCGTTGGTAACTTCTTCAGCTTCTTCTCACATGTGATCCGAGTCCGAGTCAACGATCTCATCTACCGATTCCTGCCATCATTTGAGGATCAAAACGATCACAAAGGGATCGCCGCCCTTTTACGTCTATCCCTCGTTATTTCCGTCGGCGTTTGCGCCGTTATTGTTCTTCTCCTGCTTGTTGGTGGGAAATGGCTGACTCTGACCATCTACCGTGATCCGGCGCTCCATGCGTTGCTCATGCTTCAAATGATTTCCGGAGCATTGCTCCCGCTGGAAGAATTTTCCTTGGCGATCCTTCGCCTCAAGGT
>JAOZUP010000526.1 GCA_029938595.1 Thermoanaerobaculales bacterium
AGCCTTGATCGGCATCGCCGCCGGCGCCGCCTGGTGGTGGGCGCGAAGAAAAGGGCTGGTGCGAGAGGGCATCACAAAAGAGGAGATGCTCGGCATCCAGATCGAGGCGTTTGCCGAACCGCTGGCCGCGCTGGTGACCCTGCCCTTTGCCTTTGTCGGAGAGCTGGCCTGGAATCTGTCGTGGCTCGCCTACATCCCCATCGCCGCCTTTCTCCGCCGCCGCGGGGCGAAAGACCAGGAAACGCTATAGTTCAATACTGAGAATCAACGAAGGAGGATCTCTGCCCATGATCAGAAATCGATATCACTTCGTCATCGGTGCGGTGTTCGTTGCTCTGGTGCTCGCGGCGGCTGCGCCGGCCGAGGCGCAGCGCGACTACGAGCCGCTCTTCGACAAGTTCAACTTCAAGCTCGCGGGCAGCTGGCTCGCGATCAAGACCGAGATCCGGCTGGACTCGGACCTCACCGAAGGAGAGGGCACGAAGCTCAACTTCGAGGACGACCTCAACCTGGGGAGCGGCGAGATCATACCGACCCTTGCCTTCGAGTGGCAGGTCGGCCGCAAGCACAAGCTGGGTGTGCGCTGGCAGGACATCAGCCGCGACTCGTCGGCGCAGGCTTTGACCGAGATCCAGTGGGGCGACGAAACCATCCCCATCAATGCCGACATCACCCTGGGCTTTGACATCACCCAGGCCTTCATCGACTACACCTACTACCCGTGGGTCAAGGAGCGGTGGGCGGCAGGTTTCGGCATCGGCCTTCGGTGGATGGACATGACTACGACGCTGGAGTGGAACGAGGAAACCATCGGCGGCGGCAGCAGCGACGTCAACGCCGCGGCGCCGTTACCCTACCTCTACTTCGAGTACCGGCGATTGTTCTCCGAGCATTGGCGCTTCATAACCGGGCTTGGGTGGCTCTATCTTGATCTCGGTGACCTCAAGGGCGGGCAGTGGATCGGCCGCGCCGGCATCGAGTACCTGGCCGGAAAAAGGTGGAGCTTCGGCGGCGCCTTCAACCTGTCAAACATCGGTGTCGATTGGAAGGGCCTCAAGGACGAGGAAGATAATTCTCACGTCAGCGCCGAATTCGACATGGGAATCAACGACTTCACCGTCTTCGCGCGGGTGAGGTTCTGACCCTGGATGCTGGAATACTAGATACCAGATGCCAGATACGAGGCCGAGAACGGCCGGCAGGGTCTGGACCTGCTCGACGGCCCTCCGCCGGACGTGATTCTGCTCGACCTGATGATGCCGATCATGGACGGCTTCGAGTTCATGGAACGCCTGCGCGAGCACGAGACCGCAGGTGACGCGCCGGTCATCGTGCTCACGGCCAAGGACCTCACGCCCGAGGAGGAACGCTTCCTGGAGGCGCACACGCGCAGCGTGATCCGGAAGGGCCCCCACGACCGCGAGGCGTTGCTGTCGTTCATCCGGCGCTCGGCCGCTGGCACCTCGAAACTCGCGTCGTCCTGAGATCGAAGACGAAACACCCTCAGGAGTCCTCCTTCACGGCATGGGTGCCCATGGGGATCTGGCGACCAACTGGCACTGAAGGCGCGAGCCGATCCCGAGCGATCGGAAGCACTCGGTACTCGCAGTGGGAGATGTGGACGAGGATTCGCCGCTGCGCCATGCCGTTTTTCTAGCACCACCTGGTGACTACGCGCACGGGTTGGCGGTAGGGCGCATGGGCTGGTCTTGTGGCGCATGAGCTGGTATTCGGGCGCCCCACGCGCGGTCGGCCACCGCCTAGCCCGTTCCCATCCGGAAACTCCGGTGGGAACAGCGGGCTAGCCGTTCATCTCGATCTCATCGACGATTCCGACCACCACCGCGCGCACCGGGGCATCGGGGGCTTGGAGCACCTGCCGGGCGCCGTTGCCCTCGTCGAGTATCAGCACCAACTCGCCGGCGCCGGCGCCGACGGAGTCAACCGCAATGAGGTCGCTGCCGGTCGGCTTGCCGGTTGGGTCGAGGAGGTCGACGAAGAGCAACCGACGCCCTTCGAGGGCCGACGAGCAGATGGTTGCGACCACGGTGCCGGCGACCCGCCCGATCTTCACCGCGACCACTCCTCGACCGCATCGACGATGGCGACGATGGCGTGGTCGACGGGGCCGGGTGGCGGCGGCAGGGCGAGCGAGGCCTCGCGGCTTGCGACCACCGCCACGAGATCATCTGGAGCGGCCATCGCCACGCCGTCGGCGGCCACCACCGGGTTGCCGCGCGGTTTGAGGTGGCGATCGAGGGGCTGAACGATCAGCAGGCGAGCGCCCTCGAGACCTTCGTAGATGGTCGTTGCAACCACGGTGCCGGTGACCCGCCCCAGCTCCATCTAATCCATCCTTCTCACCACCTCACGCCGTGAGGTTTGCAGACTGATGTCAATGACTGTGCAGCCGAGACGGCCGCACCACAAGGCGTGCCCCTTGTGGTGCAGGCGTCTCGCCTGCATAGGAATAAGTGGAAACTCTGATGTCTGTGGAAGCGAGGGAGCGAGACGCACGGGCTAGCCCCTGCCGCCGCTGATCCGCGCCGAGAACTCGGTTGCCGCCTCGAGGTTGGCCAGCATCTCGTCGTGGAAATCTGGGATCACGACCTGGGCGACCAGGGTGGAGGGATCCTCCAGGCGGTCGACCGCTATCTCGACCGCCGCCTCGATGTCGGCGAGGGTGCCGGAGAACATGCAGTAGGCCT
>JAOZUP010000527.1 GCA_029938595.1 Thermoanaerobaculales bacterium
CTGGAGCTCGACGTCGTCCTGGCCGACGGTGAGTCCCGGAGCATCTCGAAAGAGAACGACCCGGACATCTTTCACGGTGTCATCGGCTCCTTCGGGCAGCTCGCCATCATCACCCGCGCCAGGTTGCAGATGAAGAAGGTCCACTCGGGTCTGCTCGAGGTCAGGGCTGTGGCGGCGCCGGATCTCGAGAGCATGCTCCTCCTGGCCGACGAGGCAAAGGAGAAGTGGGAGTACGTGGTCGGTTGGATCGACGCCTTCGCGACGGGAAAGAACCTCGGTCGCGGATTGCTCCATTTCGCCCGCCACCTCGAGGAGGGGGAGGATCCCGACCCGGCCGCCAGCCTCGATGCCGGCGCCCAGGATCTGCCGGGGCGGGTCTTCGGTGTCGTCCCCAAGGGACAGATGTGGCGCCTCATCAAGCCGTTCACCAACCGGTTGGGAATGCGCTTGATCAATTTCAGCAAGTACATCGCCGGCAGTACCCTCGGCGACGACAAGGTCTTCAGGCAGTCCCTGGCCGAGTTCTCCTTCTTGCTCGACTACGTGCCGAACTGGAAGAACATTTACCTTCCGGGCGGGCTCATCCAACATCAGAGCTTCGTGCCCGTGGCCTCGGCAGAGAAGGTGTTCCGCAACCAGCTCGAGATCTGCCGCGAGTGCAGAATGCCATCGTTCCTGGCGGTACTGAAACGCCACCGGCCGGACCCCTTCCTGATGGGCCATGGGGTCGATGGCTTCTCGCTCGCCCTCGATTTTCCGGTGGTGCGCGGGCGGCGGGAGGAGCTGTGGGCCATGGTGCGCGAGCTCGCCGGACCGGTGGTGGCGGCGGGCGGGCGGTTCTATCCGGCCAAGGATTCGGCTCTCAGCGCCGACCTCTACCGGGCCACCTTCGACGACGGTCAGCTCGATCGATTCGCCACGCTCAAAGCGCAGCTCGATCCCGACCGCACGTTGCGCACCGCCCTCGCCGACCGGCTTCTCTATGGGTAACGGCCGAGGAGAATTTTTTGAACCGCGAAGACGTGAAGAGCGCAAAGAACAAGAAGATAGATATCGAGGATGTCGGGCGGATTATTGTCGATTCCGCCATTAAGGTGCATCGGGCGCTGGGCCCGGGACTGCTCGAATCCGCTTACCAGGCGTGTCTGGCGTACGAGCTTCGCTCGGCTGGCCTCAAAGTGAAGTGTGAGGTACCGCTTCCAGTTCAGTACGGAGAGATCCGCGTTGATGCTGGATACCGAATTGACATGCTCGTGAATGATTGTGTCGTCATCGAGAACAAGGCGGTCGAACGAATCTTACCAATTCATGCAGCGCAACTATTGACCTATCTGAGGTTGAGCGACCGAAGGCTAGGTTTCCTCCTCAACTGGCACGTGAAGCTAATGAAACACGGTATCAAGCGTTACGTCAACAACCTATGATTTTTAGATATTTCTTTGCGATCTTTGCGTCTTCGCGGTTCAAACATGCAGCGGCCCTGTTGCTGCTCGCCGCCACTGCCACAGCGGCCGACAGCGACCGCCTGCTCTTCCACGCCGAGACCCTCGACGGCCGGGTGCTCGCGAGCCGGGGCGCCGACACCCCATTCAACCCGGCATCGTTGGTCAAAGTCGGGACATCGCTGTGGGCGTTGGAGAGTCTCGGGGCCGAGCACCGCTACCGCACCGTCTTCGGGGTCGAGGGCGACTGGGACAAGCAGACAGGCCGTCTCGCCGGCTCGCTGGTCGTGCAGGGCTGGGGTGACCCCGATTTCCAGGCCGAGAACCTCTTCATGGTGGCGCGCCAGCTCAACCGGCTGAAGTTGAAGCGGGTCGAGGGCTGGCTGCGCATCGACGGCGACTTCTGGATCGGATGGGAGAACGGCGTGGCCCGCCGAGCGCTGGATCCACGCGACCGGGCCGACCGCATGGGGCGTCGGCTGCGGATGATCTTCGATCCCTACAGGTGGGACAAGAGCACCCGCGCCGCCTGGGAGGCGGTCTGCGCCCGCCGCGGGTGGGATTCCTCGGATCCGCCGCGGGTCCAGATCGTCGGTTCGGTGCGGCCGGGAGCGCCGGCCGACTGGACGCCGGTAGTGATCCACCGTTCGAACCCTCTTCCGGTTCTACTGCGGCGATTCAACGTCTACTCCAACAACGACATCATCCGGGTCGCCGACGGCCTGGGCGGGCCTTCCGGGCTGGAGTCATTTCTCGAACAGCGCCTCGGCGTGGCGCCGGGGGCGGTGGAGCTCGAGACCGCGTCCGGCGAGAAACACAACAGCCTGACCGCGCGTACCGGCGTCCGGCTAGTGCGAGCATTTCTGGAGACGGTTCAAGAGATGGGGCTTTCAGTGGGTCAGCTGCTGCCGGTGATCGGCTGCGACCCGGGCGCTACTGACCGTAAGTTCCCCAAGCTGGCGCGGCCGGACCGTGCCGGAAGCGTGGTGGTCAAGACGGGCACCCTGATCAACACCGATGGCGGCGTCGCGGTGCTGGGCGGGGTCTTTCGAACCCCGGCAAACGAGCTCGTCCTCTTCTGCATCGCAGCCCCCCAGTCGGGGTGGAAGGAGCCCGAGTTTCGCGGGCTCCAACAGTCGTGGCTGCTCGAGCTGATCGAGACCTCGGGCGGCGCGGTGCAGCGCCCGTGCGGCGGGGAGCTGCCGTTCTCCGACACCTTCGCCGAGACGGAGTGGGTTGTTTCCTGGGAGGCGCTGTAG
>JAOZUP010000124.1 GCA_029938595.1 Thermoanaerobaculales bacterium
GGGGCGACGATGGTCTTGCCGGTGAAGGAGCCGATGTTGACCACCATGTAAAAGATCGAGAAGGCGCGCGCGCGGTTGGTAGCATCGGAAGACTTGGCCACAGTGCCGGTGATCACCGGTTTGACGAAGGCGCCGCCGAGGACGATCAACCCCAGGCCGCCGAGCACCGGGGTCAGAGTGGAGAATACGCCAAGCGTTCCGTAACCCACCGTGAGCAAGACAAAGGCCAGGATCAGCGCCTTGCGGAAGCCGATGCGGTCGGCGGCGGCGCCGGTGAAAAAGGGCACCAGGTAGATCCAGCCGCCGAAGAGACCGGCGACCACGCCGGCCTGGACGTCGTCGAGGCCGACGACCCTGATGAGGTAGGTGCGGAGGGCGATGAAGGTGCCGTAGTAGGCTGCGCGCTCGCACAGCTCGGCGGCGTTGCCGGTCCAGAAAGTGCGCGGAAAACGCCAGGTTGGTTTTTCCGCGGCCACGCCGCCGGTCTGGATCTCGTTCTTTTCGTCGCTCATCGGCACTCCTTCCAGAGCAGTCTGGGACGCGCAACTGTAGCTTGTTCTCGTCCAGAAACGGCGATTATTGGCAATTTCGTCGTCAGACTGCGGATTCCCTTGTGCGGCGTACTCGGGTACGCCTCCGCGGAAATCCTTGTCTTCCTAGAACTTGCACAAAAATCGCTCGTTTCTGCATCGAGAACTACGCAGTTCCCACCAGAGTTTCCTGATGGGAACTACCTTTCGCCACCCTCGCTACGAAACCCGGTGAGAAAACCGGGCTATAACCTGCAACCAAGATCCGCCCGAAGGAGTAGAATCCAATATCATGAGAAAAGCCAAGTGGATTCTCGCCGTGGTCGCGATCATCGCGCTGGTTGTGCTGCTTCGGTACACGATCTTTGCCCCCGACGTTATTGAGGTACGGACCGCTACGGCCGAACGGGGTTTGGTGGAGCAGACGGTCACCAACACTCGAGCCGGCACCGTCAAGGTCCGTCTCCGGGCCGAACTGTCGCCCCAGGTTGGGGGGCTGGTGGTCGCCCTGCCGCACCGTGAAGGTGATTGGGTGGAATCCGGCGAGGTTGTGGTCAAGCTTGACAGCCGCGCCCAGCGCGCCGAGCTTGCGTCGGCGCGGACCACGGTCGAGGCGGCGAGAGCGCAGGCGGATGAAGCTTGTCTGGCGGCCGATCTCGCGGAGAAGGAACTCTCGCGGGTCGAGACACTGCATGCCCGGGGTATCGCCAGCGACCAGAACCTCGACCTCCTGCGAACGGACCGCGACCGGACGCGGGCCGGTTGCGCGGCGGCCCGCGCGGCAATCGGTCAGGCGGAGTCGAGGGTCTTTGCAGCCGAGGTCCAGCTCGCGTTCACCGAGCTGCGGGCGCCGTTTTCCGGCACGGTGGCGGAAGTGAGCACCGAGATCGGGGAGTACATCACGCCGTCGCCTCCCGGGCTGCCGATCCCGCCGGTGATCGACCTCCTCGACCCGGCCTCGATCTACGTCAGCGCACCCATCGACGAGGTGGACGCTGAGAGGATCCTCGTGGGTCAAGCCGTGCGTGTGACCGTGGACTCCCGTCCCGATCAGAGCTTTCCGGGAGTGGTGACCCGCGTGGCGCCGTACGTGCTCGACGTTCTCGAGCAGAACCGCACCGTCGAGGTCGAGGTGGAGCTCGATGATGCGCAATCGAT
This sequence comes from Thermoanaerobaculales bacterium, assembly GCA_029938595.1. Classification (GTDB taxonomy): domain Bacteria; phylum Acidobacteriota; class Thermoanaerobaculia; order Thermoanaerobaculales; family Sulfomarinibacteraceae; genus Sulfomarinibacter. The sequence continues at coordinate 1,689 of JAOZUP010000124.1, forward strand.
GGTGGGGGTGCTGCCGGGCACCTCGGCCGACGTTGAGCTGATCCTCGATCGCCGGGACAACGCCCTTCGCATCCCGGCTTCGGCGGTTGCCGAGGGTGGGAAGGTCCTTATTCTGAAGGATGGGTTCCTCGAGGAACGGACGATCGAAGTGGGCCTCCGTAACTGGCGCTTCGCCGAGGTTCTGGGCGGGCTCGAGTCGGGTGTGAAGGTGGTGATTGCCCGCAACTCGCCGAACATCAAGGCGGGAGCGCTGGCCGAGGAGAAAACACCATGACGCACGAATTAGGAATTAGGAATTAGGAATGCATTGCAGCCACCCACGACCAATCTGCCAGGAGGACGGTCCGGAATTCCTAATTCCTAATTCCTCATTCCTAATTCAGGACCCGGGTGGGTGGAAATGATCGCCTTGCGCGACTTGTGGCGCACGTACCACGTCGGGGATTCGGACGTGCATGCGATGCGCGATGTCACCCTCGAGATCGCGAAGGGCGACTACCTGGCGGTGATGGGTCCTTCGGGTTCAGGGAAATCGACCCTTCTCAACATTCTCGGCTGTCTCGACCGCCCCACCTCCGGCAGTTACACCTTCAACGGTCGTGACGTTGGGGAGATCTCGGATACCGATCGGACCAAGTTGCGGCAGACCGAGATCGGTTTCGTCTTCCAGTTCTTCCACCTCCTGCCGCGGCTGACCGCCCAGGGCAATGTCGAGCTGCCGATGCTCTTCGCCGGGGTGGCCCGTGCGGAGCGCCGTCGGCGAGCGCTGGACGCTCTCGAGGCGGTCGGGCTCACCGACCGGGTCCACCATCGTCCGGATCAACTTTCCGGAGGTCAGTGCCAACGGGTTGCTATCGCACGCGCGGTGGTGATGGAGCCTGGACTCCTGCTCGCCGACGAGCCCACCGGCAACCTTGACCGGGCGGCGGCGGTCGAGGTGATGGAGCTGCTCGACGCCATGAACGCCGATGGTCAGACCGTCGTGCTCGTGACCCACGACCCCGAGGTCGGCGCGCGAGCGCGGTCCGCCGTGCGCATGGACGACGGTGAGATCGTGGAAAGACGATGAATTTTTTTTTAGGAATTAGGAACCAGTCCAGAATTAGGAATTAGGAATTAGGAATGCATCGCACCCACTCACGATCAATCCGCGGGGAGGACGGTCCGGAATTCCTAATTCCTAATTCCTCATTCCTAATTGATTGGGTGTTTGAGGGGGTGTGGTGGCTCTCGGCGAGCTGATCGCGTTTGCAGTTGGGGCCTTACGTGGTCACCGCCTCCGCACCGTCCTATCGGTGGCCGGGGTGGCGGTGGGGATTGCCGCGGTCATCGCCCTCACCGCCCTCGGCGAGGGGGCCCGCCGCTACGTCGTGCAGGAGTTCAGCTCGCTGGGCTCGAATCTCCTGATCGTGCTTCCCGGCAAGGTCGAGACCACCGGCATGATGCCCTTTGGCGGCACCGTGCACGATCTCACGATCGACGACTACAAGGCGGTGGCCAACCGGATCCCGGAGGTCTTGCGGGCGGCGCCCCTGGCGACCGGCGAGGAGACCTTGCGCTTCGGCGGAAAGGCGCGTTCAGTGCCGGTCATCGGGACGACCAGGGAGCTGGTCGAGGTTCGCAGGTTGCGGATCGGCGCCGGACAGTTCCTGCCACCCGGCGACCCGGACCGGGGCGGTGCAGAGATCGTGCTCGGGGTCAAGGTGGCCCAGGAGCTCTTTGGCGCCGAAAGCCCGCTCGGCAGGGTCGTTCGGCTCGGTGAGTGGCGATTTCGAGTCGTGGGCGTCCTCGAACCTCGGGGGCGCTCTCTCGGTTTCGATTTCGATGATTTGGTCTTCGTGCCGGTACGAACGTCGATGCGGATTTTCAATCGTAGCACCCTGTTTCGAATTCTCGTGGAGCTGCCAGAAGATGGTGATCTGGAGGCGGGTAAGGAGGCGGTGATCGATCTTCTCGCCGAGCGGCACCGCGCCGAGGACGTCACCGTGATCACGCAGGATGCGGTCGTCAACACTCTCGATTCCATCCTCGGTGTGCTGACGCTCGCCCTGGCCGCGATCGCCTCGGTATCGCTTACTGTGGCCGGCGTGGGGATCATGAACGTCATGCTGGTGGCGGTATCCGAACGCCGACACGAGATCGGCCTCCTCAAGGCGCTAGGCGCGAGCACAACCCAGATCCTCGCGGTTTTCATCACCGAGGCCGCGGTGCTTTCTACCTTCGGCGGGCTTGTGGGTCTTGGGGCGGGATGGGCGGCGATCGTGGCCTTCGTGCAGGTCTATCCTACTTTTCCGGCGGCGACGCCGGTGTGGGCGGTGGTTGCCTCGCTCGTGATGTCGATGGTTGTCGGCATATTCTTCGGAGTGGTCCCTGCACGCAGGGCGGCACACCTCGACCCGGTCGAGGCATTGGTGGGACGATGACAAACGAATTAGGAATTAGGAATTAGGAATGCATCACACCCACCTACGAGCAATCCTCGAAGAGGATGGTCCGGAATTCCTAATTCCTAATTCCTCATTCCTAATTGGTCGGGTGGTCGGATGGATTTGATTGAGCTTCTCCGCTTCGTGGGTGGCGCACTTCGCGGCCAGCGTCTGCGCTCGTTCCTGTCGGCGCTCGGGGTGGCGATCGGCGTCACCGCGGTGATTCTCCTCACCTCTCTCGGCGAGGGTACGCGGGAGTACATCGTCGGACAGTTCACGCAGTTCGGTACCAGCATCGTCGGCATCAACCCGGGCAAGGTCAAGACGGTCGGGATACCGGGGGTGCTTGGAGGAACTACCCACAAGCTGACCATCGACGATGCCGAGGCTCTGCGCCGCATTCCGGAGGTGGTGGAAGTGGTGCCGGGGGCTTTGGGCCAGGCCCGGGTGGAGGGGGGCGGGCGCGGTCGCAGTGTGTTTGTTCAGGGGGTGGGCTGGGAGGCTTCCAAGGCCTTTCGCCTTCGGGTTGCCCAGGGATCCTTTCTGCCCAAGATGGACCCGAACCGGCGCGGCTCCTATGCCGTGCTCGGCTCCAGGCTTTCGCGGGAGCTCTTCGACGACGCCTCGCCCCTGGGCAAGCGGGTTCGCATCGGCGGCTACACCTTTCTCGTGATCGGCATGATGGAGGCCAAGGGGCAGATGATGGGCTTCGATCTCGATGACACCGTCTACATTCCGGTCGCGACGGCGATGGATCTCTTCGACGTCGACGAGCTCAACGAAATCGATCTGGTTGCCACCAGCAGCGACGTTATCCTCGAGGTGGTTGCCGGCATCCGCGCCATGCTGATGGAGCGTCACCGCGGGGAAGAGGACTTCACGATTACGACTCAGACCGAGATGCTCGACACCTTCGGCAAGATTATCGGGATGATCACTATCGCTGTGTCGGGGATTGCGGGTGTCTCGTTGCTGGTCGGCGCGATGGGCATTTTCACCATCATGTGGATCTCGGTCCACGAACGGACCAACGAGATCGGCCTCTTGCGAGCTCTCGGAGTGCAGCAGGGCACGGTACAGGGCCTCTTCTTGCTCGAGTCGGTGCTGCTCGCGGTGGCTGGCGGCGCCATCGGGCTGATAGCCGGGTTTGCCCTCATCGGTCTCGGGCGGGCGGCGGTGCCGGGTCTCCCCCTGAGCACGCCGCCGGCGGCGGTGGCTGCCGCCCTCGCCATGTGCCTCGTCGTCGGCGTAGTGAGCGGTGTGGCGCCTGCGCGTCGGGCTGCCCAGCTCGATCCGGTCGAGGCGCTGCGCACGGAATGAGGCGGAAGAATCTCGGCCTGATTTCGGTTCTCCAAAAAGGTGGCTGCAACCCACGGGCCCGTGAAACGTAGATTTTGTTGTAGGTTGTCGGCGATACGCCCCGCCCAGGTATTGTGATGAGTTGCTGTGCAACCAGGAGTGAATCTTCGGCACAGTGAATTGCAGGGGGGCGGTTCATGCCGCCCACCACCGGAGGATCGGATGAAGCGAGTTTTTACTCTTTTGACGGTGTTGGCGGCCCTCGGGTTCGCCGCCTGTCGGCCGGACTCATCGACGACGTGGTTCAGCGGAAGTCTCGAGGCCGCCCGGGCCGAAGCCGGGACCCGCGACACCATGGTCATGATCGAGTTCTACGCCGATTGGTGCAACTGGTGCCGCCGGCTCGATGCCGACACATTTTCGGTTCCGGAGGTTCAGCATGAGCTCGCGAAGCTCGTGTCGATAAAGCTGAACGGCGAAAAAAGCGGTGCCGATCTAGCCGCGACCTTCGGCGTCGACAGCTACCCGACCTTGATCTTCCTCGACCCCGACGGTAACGAGATGGATCGTATTCTCGGGTATTTGCCACCGGACAGGTTCCTGCGACGTGTGCAGAGGATCCGCACCGGTGACACCTTCCTAGCCTGTCTCAAGAACCTCAAGGAAGATCCCGGAAACGCCGAGGCGATCCAACGCTCGGTCGACGGTCTTCTCGAACGATCTGATCCGGAGGGGGCGATCAACCGGATCGAGGCATTCCATCGGGCCACCGACGGCAACCAGTTGGAAATCTGCCGCGGGCTCATGTTCACGGCGAGGGTCGAGCTCCACGCGCGTGTCTACCAGCGCGCGGCCAAGCTCTACCGCCGAGGTTGGGATCGGGGCTTCGAGGTTCCAAACACTCAAGGTACTGCCGCGCTGCATGTGCTGGTTGCTGAGGGACTGCCCACTCTTCCCCCCGACGATCAGGCGGCGCTGCTGCGCGAGGCGCGGTACGAGGACGCGGCTGGGTTACTCGAGATTCCGGATCTTGAATCGGCTCATTCGGACAGTCTCCTCGAGGTCGCGGGATTTGCATTCCGCAACGGCCACTTCGATCTCGCGGCCGATCTCTACATTCGCTGGTATGAGTCCGAGGGAGGTTCAGCCTCACCGGACAGCCTCAACGATGTTGCCTGGAGACTCTACCTTGCGGGAACCGAGCTCGAGGCTGCGATCGGGATCGCACGAAGGGCCTACGCAACGAAACCAGATCCCGAGACTGCCGACACCCTTGCCCGTCTGCTCTACGTGACGGGTTCCGTCGAAGATGCCATCGCCCTCGAGCAGTGCGCAGCCGAGGATGCCGACGGGCCCCGCGGCGAAGCCTATCTCGGGGTTGCGGGCCGTATGGAATCGGGTGAGACTCTCGACGACAAGCCGACGTTCGAGTCGTATCCGGGGCAGCGGCGAAGAGCACTTTAGGTCGTTGGAACGTTTGAACGTTACACGTTAGAACGTTCCGCCCTCCCTCCCCCGTACCTCGAGAACCGCCTTTCGGGCAGGGGCTTTAGCGTCTGCTGGCGGTGCGGTGGAAACGTTAAACGTTTAACGTTCTAACGTTTTAACGTATGGACTCCTGTCGGTTCGATTCGGGTTGTCGATTCACCAAACGTAATCCTTCGCGATCTCCCGCTTGTCGCGGCCGGCGAGGATGTGAACGACCCGCATTTTCCTCAGGCTGACAGGTGACAAGCTGCCGAGCGGGACGTGGACGATACGCCTGACCCGGGCGGCCGCGTACTCTCGAAGGCGCGGCGGCGGCGGGTGCGCGCCGACATGCACCACGAGCTTGTCGGTGCTGTAGTCCACCGCCGCCATCAGGAGGACCTCGGACTTGGACCTCGCCATGCCGTAGTCCGGGTCCCGCCACACGTCGTAGAGACGGCCCGGCGGGTAGGTGAGCATGAAGCCGCCGTAGGTGGCGCGCATGATTCCGGGGCCCACCACCTGTTGCAGAGGATCGGTGGCATACAGGGCCATGTCCGACTCCTGCTCGTGCTCGCCGAGCCATGACATCAGGTAGGGAAATTCCGCGCCGCTGTGATCGTCATCGAAGATAATTACTACCGAGCCCACCGACCCGGCCTCGCGACCCCGCTCCCGCACCCAGATCCTGCCGTCGTGGTGGCGGAGCAGGGTTTCGCGCAGATCGATGCCGTCGAGCATGCTGGTGGTGAATGGCTCGGAGTGTGAGCTCTCGGCCGAGAGGATCGATACCGCCTTCTGCTGGAGGTGGCGGCCCCAGTCCTCGACCACCACGTCCTCCGGCGGGTACGAGCAGATGCTGTCGCCCGAGAAGGCCTGTAGCCACTCCCCGGGCTCGTCAGGCGTAGGCCGGCGACGCACCGGCACCGCCACCGGTCGCTGCTTGACGCGCATGAACCGTCGCCGGAATCGAACGGACCGGGTCCCGAGATCGAGGAGCTCGCCGTCGATCCGGGCGGTGGTGATCTCGGCCGACTCCTCCTGCCACGGATAGCAACGGGCGACGTCGAAAATTTCCCAGGCGAGGTTGTCATCGCCGACACCACGCGCGCCGACCACCCACTCGTAGAGCCCGGGCGTGAGCTGCCCCTGGATCCTGGCGTAGCGGCGGACGAAATCGAAGAAGAGGCGCCGCTGCCAGCGCGCGATGCTGGTCTGCGTCTGCTCCGTGTACGAAGCCGCACCTACTTGCCACACCACCCGCGTGAGGGCCGCGCGGTCGGGGGTTTTCGAGCCCGCTCCGGTTTCGCGACTTCCGCGGTGAGCAGAATATGCGGCCACCGCCCGCTCGCGCTCAGGGCGATCCTCGATTCTCCCACCGGTGACCACCGTCAGCACCCCGTGGTGTAGATCCAGACGCGGTGCGATCGTGGCGGCGAAGTCGGGCTCTGGTGGCAGCTCGGACGCGCGCAGGAGTTCGAAGACCGCGTGCGCGAGAGGAGGATCGGGGAGAACAGCGGTGAGGCTCTCCGGGTGGAGGTGGCGGAGATTCACCCGGCTCCGCCGCTGCCTCGCGAGCGGCGGGGCGGTGGGGCCTGCCAGGAACTCGGCGACACGGCCGGCGTGGGCCGCGCCCACCAGACAGAGGATGGGGCCGTCGAGGTGCTCGAGCGCCGTCTTCAGGTGGAAGGCCATACCGCGTTCGCGGAGGGTGTCGCGATCGTCGTACGGCGCTTCGGCGGCGAGGCGGCGGATGAGATCAAGGTATTTCTCTGCCCCCAGCTCATGCAGCGAATGGGGATCCGGAAGGACGTCGTGCCGCCGGTGCCGGTAGCGAATGTCCGGATCCACCAACAGGACCTCGCGCTCGTTCTCAGTGGCCCAGCGCATGCCCTCGACCAGGGGATCCCCCGGGGTCACCACCCACACCAGGGCGTCCTCGCCGGGCTCCTCGGAGACCACCACCGATATCTTCGGCAAACGCGCCACGGCCTTGGCCGCAGCGTCGGCGAGGGTTGTCGGCAGCTCGACTGCCACCGCGGCGGGTCGCAGTGCTTCGCAGAGACGGCGCACCACCGGCGCGAGATCGATTCGTTCATGCAGCACCGGCATGATGCGGATGCCAGGTACGGCTTCTGGTGCTATGACGTCGATTGAACGCGCGTCCATGATTCCTCGCTCAAGCCAGCCGGAAATAATTAGGAATTAGGAATGAGGAATTAGGAATTACCACACAGCCTCCCGAGTACACGTTGGGTGGGAGCGGATCATTCCTAATTCCTAATTCCTAACTCATGTAGTGGTAAACCGAAATGGCTCGGCTTCCTCGTCTCCGAGGGCTAGCCGGAGGGCCGTGTCGACGGCATGTTTGGCATCGGGGGCCTGGTGAGATTTGAGGACCTTCATGGCGTAGCGGGCGATGTTGATGCCGTCGCGAACCGAGTAGCGGAGGTCGGCGAGGTGGGCGGCTCGGAGGAAGGAGAGCACGTAATTGAGGACCTCGGCGTCGATTCCGCCGACCTGGATGCGGAGTATTTCGCGCTCCTCGTCTTCCTCGGGGAAGTCGATGGTGATTTGTGGCATCAGCCGAGAGTGGATGTACTCGGGCACCTCGTAGGTGGAGGCGTCCTCGTTCATGGTGGTGGCGAAGCGGAAGTCCTCATGTGCGTGGATGGTGATCCCGGCGACCACGCTGTCGACCGAACGCCGGTGGTCGAGCAGGGGGGCGAGCGAAGCCCAGGATTTCTCGCTCATGCGGTTGCCCTCGTCGAGGATGCAGAC
>JAOZUP010000528.1 GCA_029938595.1 Thermoanaerobaculales bacterium
TCAAATAGAACGGCCCCCAGCCGTGATCGGAGGGGGCCGCGGGATTTGAGTTTTACCTGCTTGGGGTGACGGTCGGTCACTCCTGCAGATCCGGGCGTTACTCGGCGTTTCCTCCTGTACCGCTGTCGATCACCATGACGTCCGCCTCACCCAATACCAGCGCATTCCATGTCGTCAGGGCGACGAACTGGAGTTGGTTTAAACCGGGTATGGCGAGACCCTCGAGGGTCTTGATTTCGTCTATCAGGAATTTGGCCACGAAGTAGCCCCGGTCGTCCGCCTTCCAAGAATCGATGATTACGTCGTTCAGAACCACCGTGCCCCACTGAATGTCGCTGTAGGCGATGTCGGTGTGCACGGTGACCACCTTGCCGTTGCTCTGGATGTTGAGGGTTGACGGAGCGATCTCGATCGTGATTTCTAGAGCCGAGCTGACGGCCGGCGCCGCAAGCATGACGATCGCCAGTCCCAACGCCCAGAGTGTGTGTCGCCCTACCGATGGTGATTTCTTCCAAGTCATTGTTCGCCCTCCTCAGTGCGGTTGTGGTCGGTGTCGACCGGGTTTATGGTGCGGCGTCCGACGGCCGGCCCGTCGATTGTGGTCGCCGACCGGAGTCACTGCATGACTGATGCCAACCCGGTCAATTCTCGGCATGAGCTTTGTTAGTAGGTATTTAACAGCGGCTCGTCCGTGATGGACAACCAACCGGAACCGGGCCGGGTCGGGTCGGTACGCCACGCGGGGTGGGACCGTTCGACACGGTTACCGGTGACCAGGCGAAGGGAGCGAAAGATCTCCGGGCCTGATATTTAGCGCGGGGCGAGCACGGTTGTCATCGCGTCGATGGCGGCACTGTCGGCAAAGGCAATCAGGTCGTCACCGGCTTCGAGCTGGAACTCCGGCGACGGGTTGACCTGAAGCTCACCGTCGCGCTCCACGGCGAGCACGGTGGCGCCGGTTAGGCGACGGAGATCGAGCTCGCGGAGGGTTCGCCCGGCGGCCGCCGACCCGGGCGGAACCGGCACCCGGTTAACGCCGGGCAGCTGGCACAGGGCGTCGAGGGTGGGATGGCCGTGGTCCGCATCGCCTCGCAGCAGGCCGTATCCCTCGCGGCGCAGGGCGACTTTCTCCCGTTCGACCACGTGCGGCGGGGCGCCGTACAGACCGAGCACCCGCCCGGTGAGCTCGAGCGAGGTCTCGAACTCCTCCGGAATCACCTGGTCCGCACCGAGGGCGGCCAGCGGCTCCACCTCGCGCAGATAGCGGGTGCGGGCGATGATCTGCGCGTTGGGGTTGAGGCTGCGAGCGGTCTCCACCACCTCGCGCGTGGACGCCGCGTCGGCGACCGCCGCCACCAGGCCGCGCGCCCGTTCGATGCCCACCGTCTCCAGGACCTCGGCCTGGCGGGCGTCACCCTCGAGAGCGTAACCGCCTGCTGCCTGCACCTCGTCCACGGTGTGGGGGTTGAGGTCCACCACCACGTGTGGCACCTCGAGCAGGCTCAGGGCGCGGGCGACGTTGCGGCCGTTGATCCCGTAGCCGACGATGATCACATGATCGCTGAGCTGAGGAACCGGCGGCGTGGCACTGAGTGCAGCTCCCCGCCGGGCGATGCGGCGGCCGGCGCCTATCATGAAGGGGGTGAACACCATTGTCGGTACAGCGATGGCCAGGAACATCTGCCGCTGGTCGGGTGGGAGCAGACCGAGCCGGGCCGCCTCGGCGCCGACAACGATCGAGAACTCGCCGATCTGCGCCAGACCGAGACCGACGGCCGCCGCAGCGGCCGGGTTCCGGAGCAGCGGCCACGTGACGCCGGCGGCCACCACGGCCTTGAGGGCCACGACGCCGACCACCAGGCCGATGGTGAGCAGTGGTCGTTCGACCCACAGTCGCGGTTCTACAAGCATGCCCATTGACACAAAAAACAGGCTGTTGAAGACGTCGCGCAGGGGCGTGATGTCCTCCAACATGCGGCCCACGTACTCCGATTCCGACACCACCATTCCGGCCAGGAAAGCGCCGAGGGCCATGGACAGACCGAAGTGGCCGAAGACGAGAGCGGTGCCCACGGCAACGAGGAAGGTGGTGAGGGTGAACAGCTCGCGACTGCCGGAAGCGACGATGCGAGCGGTGATCCACGGGAACGCAAAACGGGCGCCCAGCACCGTCATGAGGATGACGGCGACCGATCGGCCGAGCAGCCAAGCCACCTCGCCAACGGTGGCCGCGTGGCCGGCGAGCAGCGGCAAGGCGAGCATGATGGGCACCACTGCCAGGTCCTGGAACAGCAGCACCGACACCATGGTGCGGCCGGGTCCGGTGCCGATGTCGCCTGATCTCTCGAGCGACCACAGCACCAGGGCGGTGGAGGACAGCGCCACCATGCCGCCCCACACCGCCGCCTCGGTGGCGGGTCGGCCGCCGGCCACCGCCACCCCGAAGGCGGCTCCGCCGGTGAGCAGCACCTGCATCGAGCCGCCGCCGAAGACCGAGTTGCGAAGTTTCCACAGGTCGCTGAGGCGCAGCTTGATGCCGACCGTAAACAACAGCAGGATGACGCCGACCTCGGCCACCAGCTCGATCTGGTGGCGGTCTCGGATCAGGCCGAGGCCGCCGGGGCCGATCAGGATGCCGGCGAGGATGAACCCAACTACCGGGGGAACGTTGAATCGGCGCAGCAGCGCCGC
>JAOZUP010000529.1 GCA_029938595.1 Thermoanaerobaculales bacterium
GTTCGGCGGCCGCCTCCTGGTACAGCCCCTCGAGATCAGCCAGCCGGAGCGCCTCGAACTCGTCGATCCGCAGGGTCTCGACCTCGAGCTCCGCAGCCGGACGGCCGACGGGCTTGAAGCCGCGCCCCTGCCCCCCGCAGCTGATCGTTCTGAGCTTTTCAGGTCGTCCCATCGCACCTCCTAATTACGAACATATGCTCAAAACTCGCGTTTGTCAACAGTCACCGGGAATGATCGAAAAAGTTGGAGCATTCTTCGCCTCAGGAATCACCGCGGCACACCACCACAGCCGTTGGCAGAGGTTTCTCGGTCGGATTCCTGGACATTTTCTCAAAGGTCATGATCGCTTGAAATTTTTACAGTTCTTTTATGAATGACTATTCATTATTGGGATAAAATGAATCGTGATTCATTTCTGAGATTCGGTGTATCACGTGTTCCGGGCATCTATTGGGAGGGGGACCCCATGAAGCTCGATAGACGCACGTTTGTGGCGGCCGCCGCGGGATCAACTACAGGATTGCGAGTCGGCACCGGCAACGCCGCCGACCTCGCGACCCAAGGCGCGAGCAAGCACGCCGCCTGTCTTGTCGACACCACGCTGTGCATCGGCTGCCGTCAATGTGAGTTCGCCTGCAATCGGGCCAACTCGCTACCGCAACCCAGCAGACCATTCCACGATCGAACGGTTCTCCGGCACGAGCGGCGACCGACCGCCGACGCATTCACGGTAGTCAACGAGTACCTGGGAAATCCGTCACCGGTTCAGCCGGACCACAAGACGACCACGGTCAAAGTGCAGTGCATGCACTGCCTCAAGCCCGCATGCATCTCCGCCTGCATCGTCGGCGCCCTGACCAAGACTGACGATGGCGCCGTGGTTTACAACCCGGATATCTGTATCGGGTGCAGGTACTGCATGATTGCCTGTCCGTTCGAAATTCCGGCCTACGAGTATGACCATCCGGTGCTTCCACGTGTCCGCAAGTGCGAGTTCTGCGTCGGGCGCGAGGGAGTCGCCGGCGCCAACCCGGCATGTGCGGCGGCCTGCCCAACCGAAGCCATCGTCTTCGGTACGCGGGCACAGCTCCTGGAGCTCGCTCGGAGTCGTATCGAGCAGCGCCCGGACCGGTATGTCAACCACATCTATGGCGAGAACGAGGCGGGTGGAACCTCGTGGATGTACCTCACGGGACGGCCGCCGGAGGAGTTGGGACTCACACCCATGCCGGACGTGGCGGCGGCGGAGACCACAGAGGCGATTCAGCACGGAATCTTCCGTTTCGGCGCCCTCCCCATCGCGCTCTATGGCCTCTTTGGAGGCCTCATGTGGCGCAGTCATCGAAAAAGTCGCATCGCCTCCGAAGACATCGATGATGAGGGAGGTGCGGCGTGAAAACTCACAGACCCGGACGCGTGAGACAACCGTACTTCAGTACCGGCACCTACATTCTCCTCGCACTCGTCGGGATCGGCTTCTCCTTCGGGCTTGCGCGATTCATCACCGGGCTCGGCGCCGTCACAAACCTCAGCGACCGCTTCCCGTGGGGAATCTGGATCGCGATCGATGTTGCCTGTGGCGTGGCTCTCGCCGCTGGGGGATTCACAACTGCTGCATTTGTAGAGATTTTCGGCGGACGGCGATTCAAGCCGTTCATTCGACCCGCGATCCTCACCGCATGGCTCGGTTACGGGATGGTCGGTTTCGGTCTCCTTTTCGACCTCGGACGCTACTGGCAGGCTTGGCAACCCGTTTTCCACTGGCAGGGCAACTCGGTGCTCTTCGAGGTCGGCATATGTGTGCTCGCCTACCTCGTCGTACTCACGATCGAGATCATCCCGAGCCTGCTCGAGGGTCTCATCGACCGCGCCGAACGAAACGAGTGGGGTGCAGGCGTGTTGCGGCGGTTGGTTGGCCCTGCACGGGCCCTGCGCCGCGGAGTTCTGATCGTTCTCCCTTTCTTCGTCATCGCCGGTGTGGTTCTTTCCTGCATGCACCAGTCCTCGCTCGGCACACTGATGGTGATCGCCCCCACCAAGCTGAGTGCGTTCTGGTACACCCCGTGGCTGCCGGTGCTCTTCCTGTTGTCGGCAATCATGATCGGCTTCCCGATGGTGATCATCGAGTCGATTTTCTCCGCCCGCAGTTTCGGCCGCGAGCCGGAGATGGAGATCTTGGAACCGCTCGCACGAATCATCCCGTGGACAATCGGCGTGTACGCCGTGTTCAAGATCGCGACCCTGCTTGCGGTCGCCGACCGCCTTGACACGCTTCTTCACCCGGGCTGTACCACCGCCCTCACGATCGAGTTCGTCGCCGGATTGGCCGTGCCGTTCGTGATGCTTCTCTTCCGCGGCGTACGCCGATCGCCAGGCTGGCTCTTTACCGCCTCTTTCCTGCTGGTCTTCGGCGTCGTGCTCAATCGGCTCAACGTTTTCCTCGTTGGCTACCACCCTCAGACCGCCGGCCCCACCTACTTCCCCTCCGTTGGGGAGATCGCGGTCACCACCTCCATCATCGCCTTTCTCGCCCTGCTGTATCGGTTCTTCGCCATCAACGCGCCGATTCTCACCGGCCCCGAGGATGACGGTGAAGGACTGTTGATCGCCGACGAGCCGCCCGTGCCGAGAAAGTGGGCGTGGACATTCCGCGCCATAGCGGTGGCGTCACTCGTAACCTTCATCGGTCT
>JAOZUP010000125.1 GCA_029938595.1 Thermoanaerobaculales bacterium
AGGCTCCGGACGGTTCATGGTTCCCCGCGTTCGTCGATCGCCTCGTCAAGGGTGAGGAGCCCTGATTTCCATGGTGCCATCTGCAGGGTGAATTCTCGGCCCCACATCCGGGATTTTCCATTTCCCCGTGGTGAAGGCGGTTACTTCTCTCCCTTTTCCGGGAAAGTACCCAGCGATCGGACGGAGGTACATGATGTCAAAGATGGAGATCGCAGCCATGAAGCACGTCTACAAGGTGGACGACAGCGGCGGTGGAAAGAGTTGGTCCAAGCTCGCCCTCGGTCTGGCCGGAGTAGCGGCGGGCTTGTTCTTCGCGTGGAGGCTCGGCGCCTTCGATCTGTTGTCGGTCGACAACATCGATCGTCTGGACGCGTGGTTTGCCGGCCTCGGATTTTGGGCGCCACTGGTATTCGTCGTGCTGTGGATCGTTGCCGCCGTGTTTTTCCTGCCCGGTCTCGCGATCACGATCGCCGGCGGGTTGATCTTCGGTGCGGTCTGGGGAACGGTGTGGACGACGGTCGGCGCCAACCTCGGCGCGATCGCGGCCTTTCTGATCGGACGGTATGCCGCGCGGGACATGGTCGAAGGCATGGTGGAGAAGAATCAGGCCCTAAGGAAGATCGACGAGGGGGTCGTCCGCCAGGGTTGGCGGATGCTGCTGATCACGCGGTTGGTGCCCATCTTTCCTTTCAACGTCCAGAACTACGTGTACGGTCTCACCGACATCCCGCTCAGAACCTACGTTCTGGTGACTGTACCGTGCATGCTACCGGCGACCATCGCGTTCAACTTCGCTGCCGGCTCGGTGCGGACCGGAGATTTCGGGAAAACCCTGTGGTACCTCGGCGTCGCTGCCGTTTTCTTCGTCCTGCTGTCGTTGATCCCCAACGTGGTCCAAAAACGAATCGCCACCGATGAGAGCCAAGAACCTGTTACGAAGAAGTAACGGCGGTGTTCTTCCCGCGCCCTCGACACCGACGAAGGGTGAGGTCGAGGGATGATTCGGGGTCGCGGTTCGATGGTGGATTCCTTGTGTTGACAGCCTTTCACCACTTGGGAGGCCCCGGCCGTCGTGGGTTGGACGATCGGAATTCCGAGAAGATTGCTAGGGAATGGATATTGCGAATTTCGGGCCGGAATCGTGACTGCGATGGTGGGGCCCCGGCCGCGACAGGTGTTCAAGATCCGCCCCATGTCTGCCATCGGTATCGCTATTCTCACAGTGGTCTTATAATCTTTTGAGAGGAGTGATATTGATGACTACTCTCGTTTACATCATTGCGTACCTCGGCATCGTCTTCTTCCTCATCGCGGTTGCCGCGCGCTTCGTGTTCTGGTCGAGGATGCCTATGCATCTGAGATGGGAGCTCTACCCCGTTGCACACGAGGGGGGAGGCCGCGCCGCATACGGCGGCTCCTACCTCGAGGAGAGCGATTGGTGGCAGAAAAAGCGCCAAGTCTCCCTTCTGGGTGAGCTCAAGGTGATGGTGCCGGAGATCCTTTTCCTGGTTGCCCTGCGCGAGCACAATCCGAAGCTCTGGACTCGCTCCTTCCCATTCCACTTCGGTCTCTACCTGGTGGCCGCAGCGACGATCCTGATGATGGTGGGCGGCGTGGTCGCTGCGGTGATGCCGGCTTCGATCGCGGGACCGGTGGCACGGGTGCTTGCGATCCTGGTGCCGCTGTTCGGTGCGGCGGGTCTGGTGCTCGGGCTCCTCGGTGCGATTGGGCTCTACCAGCGTCGTGCGAGCCGCGACATGCGGGATTACACGGCCCCGGCGGATTTCTTCAACCTGATCTTCTTTGTGGTCGCCTTCGGGATTGCGCTCCTGACCTTCCTACTGGTCGATCGTGATTTCTCGCTGGTGTCGGGCTTCGTCGCCAACTTGGTGACATTTAACCTGGTGCCGCTGGTGGGCGGCGGCGCGGCGGCCATCCTGTTGCTGCTGTCGGTGGTGTTGCTTTCGTTCCTGGTTGCCTACATCCCCACCACCCACATGTCTCATTTCGTCGGCAAGTACTTCGCCTACCACTCCATCCGCTGGAAGGACGAACCCAACCTTCGTGGCGGCGACCAGGAGGCGACCATCCACGAGCTCTTGAACCAGCCAATTTCCTGGTCGGCGCCGCACATCAGAGGTGACGGCAAGAAAACGTGGCTCGAAGCGGCCACCGAAGAGCCGGAGGAACCACCCAAATGAAAGAGCCGCAGAGCGTCAAGGACATTGCCAAGAACTCCGGTGAACCGCTAGCACGCATCGAGGCGCTCGAGCAGATCCCGCTGCCGCCTCCGTTTGACAAGATCGACGAGGAGCCGCCGTTCGCCCAACTGACAGATGAGGAGCGCGAGAAGTTCGTGGTCCTCGACGACACGATCGCAGTCAACATCGTCAAACCGGAGTCGAAGGAGGAGGAGGACCGTCTCGTCAAGGGCTTCCTGTCCGGTCTTGAAAAGCTGATGACGGTCGAGGACAACTGGACCTTTCTGCAGCCGTTTGAGATGTCCATGGAGCACTGTGCCCACTGTCAGACCTGCTCCGATGCGTGCCCGATCTATGAGGAGAGCGGCGAGAACGAGCTCTACCGGCCGATGTACCGCTCTGAGATCCTGCGCCGGATCTACTTCAAGTACGTCAAGAAGGCATCAACAAAGGTCCACGGCGACATCGACCTCAACTGGGAGGTCGTGGCGCGCCTGATCGAGCTCTCCTACCGCTGCAATCTTTGCCGCCGCTGCGCCCAGACCTGCCCGATCGGCGTCGACAATGCACTGCTGTCGCGCGAGATCCGCAAGATCGCCTCGATGGAGATGGGGATTGTACCCAAGGAGCTGCACGCCGACGGTTCGGTGTTGCAACTCAAGGTCGGATCCTCGACCGGGATGACGCCGCTGGTCGTCAAGGACAACATCGAGTTCATCGATGAGGATACGGCCGAACGCACCGGCATCGAGATCGAGACCCCGTGGGACGTCCAGGGCGCCGACATTCTCCTCATCCACAACGCGGGCGAGATCATGGCGTGGCCCGAGAACCCCGGCGCCTTCGCAACCGTCTTCGAAGCTGCCGGGCTTTCGTGGACCCTGTCATCGGAGATCGTCGCCTACGACGGCATCAACTACGGCGTCTGGTACGACGACGTCCAGTTCGCTCGTGTCGCGGTCAAACACGCCTCGGCCGCCAGGGATCTGGGCGTCAAGAAGATAGTGCTCGGCGAGTGTGGTCACGCTCACAAGGCGCTGACCGTGATTGCCGACAAGATCCTCACCGGCGACCTCAACATCCCGCGCGAGAGCTCGATGGTCACCCTGCGTGACATTATCCGCTCGGGCAAGCTCAAGCTCGATCCGAGCCGCAACGACTTTCCGGTCACCCTCCACGACCCGTGCAATCTGGTGCGGTTGATGGGGATAGTGTCGCCCCAGCGCGAGATCCTGGAAGCGATCCTGCCGCCGGGACGCTTCCGCGAGATGACGCCGCACGGGGTCGAGAACTACTGCTGTGGTGGCGGCTCGGGTTTTGCCATCATGTCCGGCCACAACTTCTCCGACTGGCGCCACCGCCTGACCGGCCGCAAGAAGTTCCGGCAGATTCTCGAAGCCTTCCAGGACGAGCCGATGGACATCGAGCACCCGAAGTACCTCTGCGCGCCGTGCTCCAACTGCAAGGGCCAGATTCGCGACATCATCGCCTACTACGATGCCTGGGAGAAAGCCGGCATCTACTATGGCGGTCTCGTCGAGCTCATCGTCAACGCGATGGTCGACGTCCAGCCCGGATTCATCGATTGGGAGTGGCACTAATCGAGCTCCGTACGCGGCGTTCGGAGCTCTGAATTAGTAAAATGGAAATAGGATTTTTCACGGCGTAACGTGTAGCGCGACGCCGGATTTCTGATTTTCCACCTACCCGCCTGCCCCTACTTGTGCGGGGAAGTGCTTGGCTTTCAGCGTTGCACGTTCATCATGCTCAATACTGCAGAATGCGAGACTTCACGCGCGTGTAACATTGCAATGTGCAATGTTTGTGTTCTGGCGCTGACGCAGATAGATTCCATATCTAACTAAAACCAAGGGACTTCCGTCAAGTTCGTAGGATGCTTCGTTGTGGCACGGCTGTTGCAACGCGTTGGGGACGACGAAGGGAGCGACTGGATGGTCGATCGCGAGGAGTGGAACTGGGACACGGGGAAGAAGCTGGTCTGTGATCTTCGCGCGCTTCAGGACCGGTTCGACGAGGTTCACGAGTGGGCGGTGAGTGCCGACGGCGAACGCATCGCGGCACCGGTGCTCACGGCACCGGATGTTTTTCGGGTGTGGGTCAACGACTCGCTCTGGGAGGGTGAGTACGAGAAGGCCTGGCACCTGGTTTTCGGACCCGACGGACGTTTGACCGCTCTCGTGAGGGTCGAAGACGAGTGGACGGTGGGAATTGACGGTGAGCTCTGGGACGAGCGCTGGGAGTTTGCCTGGAACCCGACCTTCAACCGCAATGGCAGCGTGATTGCGGTCCAGATCAAGGACAACATGGAGTACACGGTGGCCGTCAACGGCCGGCCGTGGGAGCAGAGGTTCCACTCCTCTAGGGGCCTCGTCGTCAGCGACGACGGCAGCCACGTGGCTGCATTGGTCCAGGTGGAGCCGCTTGCCGAGGCCGACACCGTTGGTTTCATGGAGGGGACCTGGAGCGTGGCAGTGGACGGCATGCCATGGGAGCGGAAATTCATCAATGTCTACGGGCCGGCAATCACCGCGGATGGCACCCACGTGGCTGCCGAGGTGCGTCTCGATATCTGCGACTACACCCTGGCCGAGGATGGGGTGCTCTGGGACAACACATTCGGCTGTGTGTGGGAGCCGACGTACCGCAACGGGAGGCGGGCGATCATCGCGCCCGTACGAACCGGTGGCTCTTGGACCATCGCCGAGAACGGTAGCCCGATCTGGGACAGTCGCTTCATGCAGCTGTGGAACCAGCGGGTGAGTGCGGACAGCGAGCACATCGCGGCGGTGGCGGCGCCCGGATTCGGTCTCTGGACAGTGGTTGTCGATGACCGACCCTGGCGTTCCTCGTTCAATGATCTCGTCCTACCGCCGGTCTTTTCGGCGGACGGACGACGAGTCGCCGCGGGGATTCGCCACGACGGCGAGTGGGGAATTGCTGTTGACGGAGAGACCTGGGCTGAGAGTTACGACATGGTGTGGGACCCCGTCTTCACCCCCTCCGGTGATCGCGTGGCAGCCAAGGTGGAGCGAGACGGCCGCTTCGCCATCGCGGTTGATGGCAAGGTGTGGAGCCCGTGGTACGAAGCGCTGTGGGAACCGGTCTTCAGCCCCGACGGTACGCGACTGCTCATCCGCGCGGTGGAGAACGGCACCTACTTCCGGCAGGTGGTTCCTTTCGACTCCACCTTCCAGGGTTAAGGGAGGGAGCATGTACGAATTCGTCCGCGGCCCTCTGGTCTGGATCGCATTCATCGGTTTCTTCGGCGGGCTGCTCTACCGATTCATCACGATGGCGCGGCTCGCGAGGAAGGACAAGGTCGTGTACGCGACCTTTGACGCCAAGTACGGTCTGCGGTCGTTGCTCCACTGGGTGATCCCCTTTGCCGGCGTCAACATGAGGATGCGTCCGATCTACACCCTACTGTCCTATGCCTTCCACATCTGCGTGCTGGTGACACCTTTATTTTTGATGGGTCACGCTGTCCTGTGGCAGGAGTCGTGGGGCATCAGGTGGTGGAGCCTGCCCGAGGGCATCGCCGACATCATGACCCTGGTGGTGGTTTTCGCGTGCATCTTCTTCATCATCAGGCGGTTGGTACGACCAGAGGTGCGAAACGTCAGCTATCCGTCAGACTTCCTGTTGGCGTTGCTCGTGATGGCGCCGTTCGTCACCGGGTTCGTGGCCCACCAACAGTGGCTGCCCTACAAACCGATGATCATTATCCACGGGCTCTCCGGGGCCCTGTGGCTGCTGCTCATACCGTGGACGCGGCTGGTCCACATGATGTGGTTCCCGTTCACGCGGGCCTACATGGGGAGCGAATTCGGCTCGGTGCGCCACTCGAAGGATTGGTGATGATGCATATCTGTGATCTGCACTCGATGGGGGAAGAGCGGCATGGCTGATCTTCAAGACATTCAGGTCATCGATCCCGGGGTTGACGAGAGCATCAAAAAGCTCACGCCGGAGCGGATCGAACGGACCATCAACAGGGTGCTCACCGAGGAATCGGCGGCACGCCTCCAAATCTACCTCGATACCTGTGTCCACTGCGGTCTGTGTGCGGAGGCCTGCCAGAGCTATATCTCGCGCGATGGAGATCCGGATTACGCGCCGGTGGCCAAGGTCAAGGACACCCTGTGGGAGATGGTCAAACGCAAAGGCAAAGTGGACGGCGAGTTCCTCCACAACGCCGCCCGCATCGCCTTTATCGACTGTGGTGCGTGCCGGCGTTGCAGCGCCTACTGCCCATTCGGGATCGACATTTCCTACCTGATCATGACCGTTCGGCGGATCCTCAACCTTCTTGGGGTGGTTCCCCAGTACCTCCAGGACACAACCAACAGCCACGCGGTCACGATGAACCAGATGTGGGTCCAGCAGGACGATTGGATCGATACCCTGATGTGGCAGGAGGAGGATGCCCAG
Source organism: Thermoanaerobaculales bacterium (assembly GCA_029938595.1). Classification (GTDB taxonomy): domain Bacteria; phylum Acidobacteriota; class Thermoanaerobaculia; order Thermoanaerobaculales; family Sulfomarinibacteraceae; genus Sulfomarinibacter. The sequence continues at coordinate 6,654 of JAOZUP010000125.1, forward strand.
GCGGAGCTCGCCGGCACCCGCATCCCCCTTGACAAGGAAGGCGCCGAGATCATGTATTCGATCATCGGCCCTGAGCCCAAAATCCTTGCCCAGCTCATCGCCAACATGGCCATCATCTTCAAGGTTGCCGGCGCCGACTGGACGATGCCGTCGACCGACGGCTGGGACAACTCCAACATGGCTATGTACTCGGGCGATTTCGAGACCATGGGCCGGGTCGAGCGGTTGCACTGGGAGCGGGCCATGCAGCTCAAGGTCAAACGGGTGGTGATGGGCGAGTGCGGCCACGCCTACCGTGGCGCCGTCTACGACGGACCGCGGTGGCTTGGTTGGACCAAGCCACCGATCCCGATGGTGCATGCGGTCGAGTATTACTACGAGCTCCTGAAGAGCGGCCGGATCAAGATCGCGCGCAAGATCGAGGAGCCGGTCACCGTCCAGGACCCCTGCAACATCGTCCGCGGCCGCGGGCTCCACCACAAGCTGCGCTACGTCATCAACGAGATCTGCGAGGACTTCCATGACATGGAACCCCGGTACGAGCACAACTACTGCTGCCAGGCCGGTGGTGGGCTCATCAACTGCGGTCCACCGTGGAAGCTGTCGCGGATGAAGAGTAACCGCATCAAGGCCGACCAGATCCGGGAAACCGGGGCACACACGGTGATCACCCCGTGTCACAACTGCCACTCCGGCATCGAGGACATCATCGGCCACTACAAGCTCGGTTGCCACGTCTCATTCATCAGCGAGCTGCTTGTCAAGACCATCGAGATGCCGAATGCAGGAGAGGAGGCATGATGATGCATCGAACAATACTGCCTCTTCTAGCAACCAGCCTTGTGCTCCTCGGCTTCACGCCCAGTTCTCCTGCGGCCGCTGCGGAGTCGGGGCTCCGGGGCGTTCCGCCGGCAACGGTGGTGATGGAGTTCCCCGAGGAGCTCGGCGCCATGCAGCGTCCGGCTGTCGAGTTCGACCACGCCGCCCACACCAAGGCCCTCGAGGCTGAAGGTTGCGAGAAATGTCACACCGTCGACGACAAGGGTCTGACCCCGGCCTTGACCGCCACCTTGAACGTGGACGATCGTAATCGTCTGATCGACGTCTATCACGACACGTGCATGGGTTGCCACGAGCAGCGGGCCGCCGAGAGCTTGAAGGCCGGACCGGTCACCTGCGGCGAGTGCCACCAGCGGCGCGCGCCTGGAGAGTCGGAGCGAGTGGCGATGGCATTCGACTACTCGCTCCACGCCCGCCACGTCCGCACCTACCCGGAGAAGTGCGACACATGCCATCACGTATATGACGAGGTGGAGAAGAAGCTGCGTTACGAAAAAGGCAAGGAGGAGGCGTGCCGCGGGTGCCACGGCGCTGTGGATGTCGAGAAGAACCTGTCCCTGGCCAATGCCTCCCACCGGCAGTGCATCGCCTGCCACCTCGACCGCGCCCGCCAACAGCTCGACGGCGGGCCTACTGAGTGCGTGGGATGCCACGACGCGGCCACCCTCCGCGAGATCAAACCGCTCGAGGAGATCCCACGCCTCGTGCGCGGGCAACCCGACAGCCTGTGGGTCAAGGCGCCTGGGGCGACCTCGGCGATGGTGGCGTTCAATCACCTCTCCCACGAACCTCAACAGGAGTTCTGCACGACGTGTCACCACGACCGGTTACTTTCCTGTGCCGAGTGCCACGGTCTGACGGCGGCCTCCGACGGCGGCGGCGTGACCCTGGAGCGGGCCCACCACATGGAGTCGTCCGAATACAGCTGTACCGGCTGTCACCGTCGCGTGACGTCGAACCGAGACTGTGCCGGCTGCCACCTGGGGACGAGTCTCGCCGGTGGTCAGGGTGCCTGCAAGACCTGCCACGATGGCCCTCGTCCGTCGAAGGAAGATCCACCGGTGCTACAAACCGGATCGCCGCAGGTGGCGGAGCTCGCCGAGCTGCCCGCCGCGTCCGACGATTTTCCGGAAAAGGTGAAGATCGACGTGCTCGTGGGCGAGTACGAGGCGTCCGAGATGCCGCATCTGAAGATCCTGGCGCGGCTCGACGCGCCGATCCGCTCGAATCGGCTCGCCAGGCACTTTCACGGCACCGTGGAAGCCATGTGCGCGGGGTGTCACCATCACAGCCCGGCGGGCGAGCGTCCTCCCCGGTGCGCGGCGTGCCACGGTCCAACCGCGGCGGCCACGGTGGACAAGCCCGGTCTCAAGGTTGCGTACCACCGCCAGTGCATCGGCTGCCACCAACGGATGGGAATCGACAAACAGGGGTGCACCGACTGCCACGCTGAAAGGGAGGTGGCTCCATGAGCATGTCGAGACGAGGATTTGTCGGCTCCCTGGCGGTGGGCGCGGGAGCACTTTCTTCAGGTGCCGCTGACGCCGGCACGATCGAGCACTTTGAAGGCTATCCGGGTCGCTACGGGCTGCTCCACGACACAACCCTATGCGTTGGCTGCCGATCGTGCGAGGTTGCGTGTGCCAAGGTCAACGCTCTGCCCGAGCCGAAACAACCGGTGGGCGATCTCGATGTATTCGAAACCGTCCGTCGATCCACGACGACCGCCTTTACGGTCGTCAACCGGTACCAGGATGGCGACGACGGCAACCCGCCAATCTACCGCAAGCTCCAGTGCATGCACTGCAACGAGCCGTGCTGTGCCGCGGTCTGCCTGGTGCACGCCTTCACCAAGACCCCCGAGGGGCCGATCCTCTATGACCCGGAGGTGTGCATAGGCTGTCGCTACTGCATCATGGCCTGCCCCTACTACGCTCTCTCCTACGAGTACGACAACCCCATTGACCCGCAGGTGTTGCGCTGCACCATGTGCTACCCGCGGATCAAAGAAGGTCTCAACCCGGGCTGCGCCGACGCCTGCCCCGCCGGAGCGATCACCTTCGGCCGGCGCGAGGACCTGCTCATGGTGGCGCGGGATCGGATCCGCAAGTTCCCCGATCGCTACATCAACCACGTCTTCGGCGAGTA
>JAOZUP010000530.1 GCA_029938595.1 Thermoanaerobaculales bacterium
CTAGAACGGGAGCTCCGTCTTGAGATGGACCCGCGCGAGCGCTGCCTTGCCGACGCGGCGGATGGCGAGAACGAAGGCAGCCGTCCGCATGTCGATATCGTTTTCGGTCGCCACGTCGCGCACCGACCGATAGGCCTTGCTCATGATCTTGTCAAGCTCCTGGTTGACCCGTGATTCGTCCCATTTGAATTGTTGGATGTTCTGTGCCCATTCGAAGTAGCTGACGGTCACACCGCCGGCATTGGCGAGAATGTCCGGGATGATCAGGATGCCGCGCTCATTGAGGATCTCGTCGGCCTCCGGCGTCGTTGGCCCGTTGGCGCCCTCGACGATGATGCTTGCCTTGACATCTCCGGCATTGTCCTTCGTGATGGCGTCTTCGAGCGCGGCCGGAACCAGCACATCCGCGTCCCACGTAATGACTTCGGGACCATCGAATGCTCCACCGCCGGAAAAGCCCTTGACCCCGCCGTGCCCGGCCGTCCACTCGATCAGCGCAGGAATGTCCAGGCCGTCATCGTTCGACACGCCACCCGTGTGATCGGCGACGGCAACGATCTTGGAGCCCCGTTCCGCAATCAGGCGCGCGGCATGGCTGCCGACGTTTCCAAAACCCTGAACTGCAACCGTAACCTCCGCGAACGACTTGCCCTGCTCATCCAGAGCATCGGCCAGCACGTCCATCACGCCACGACCGGTGGCTGCTGACCGTCCTTCCGAACCAAAGAGCTCCAGCGGCTTGCCAGTCACCACCGCCGGCGAAAAACCTTCGTGTTTGGAGTACTCATTCATGATCCAGCCCATGATTCGGGCATTGGTATTCACGTCGGGCGCCGGGATGTCCTTCGTCGGTCCGATGACATCCTTCATCTGCTCGACGAAGCGGCAGGTCACCAGGTACAGATCCCTCTCGGACATCGTATGGGGATCACAGTTGATGCCGCCTTTGGCGCCGCCGAACGGGACATCCACGACCGCGGTCTTCCAGGTCATGAGGTTGGCGAGCGCGGTCGCATGGTCCTCATCCATGTCCGGATGAAAGCGCAAGCCGCCTTTCATCGGTCCCCGCGCCTGGTTGTGTTGCACGCGATAGCCGATGTAGTGATGGAGCTCGTCATCTTCACCCTCGACCACCAGCTCCACCTTCACGCTTCGAAGCGGTGTCAGCAGGATCGTTCTGATTCGCTCCGGAAGACCGATCACATCGGCGGCCTTGTTGAAATAGAAATGACTCTCAGACAGCATGCTTTCCTCCAATTTGTCTCATCTCAGCTCTCGATGCGGGCGGAGAGGAAGTCGATGAGATCACGGGAGGTCACGATCGAAACCGGACGCCCCTCCTCGTCGACCAGCGGCAGGTAACGGAGATCACTCACCATCATTCGGTGGAATGCCTGGGCGAGCGAGTTCTCGGGTTCGATGGTCTCCGGATCTCGCGTCATCAGGTCACCGATCAGATGGCTCTCTGGATCGATCTCCTCAGCCACTACCCGGGCAAGAACGTCTCGCTCGGTGAAGATCCCGCTCAGCTTGCCGTTGCCGTCGGTGACCAGAATAGATCCGATGCGCTTGTCTCGCATGGCGCGGACTGCCGTCGAAACCGTAGCTGTCTCCGGCAGGGAGACGGCCTCGGCCGGCTCGAGAATAGCCACGGTGTCATCGTAGAGGCTCGACTCGAGCAATCGGCGTGCCTCGGCGACGGGCCTCTCCTCCTCGACCAGGCTGATCAGACACATCTCGCATTCATCCGCCCCGGGCAGGTTCAGATATCCGCAGCACGGGCATTTTTCGCCCTCGACATCCCGAGCAGGAACGGCCCAGCTCTCGGTCTGGCGGAAGAGTGCGTTGAGGTCCGGCGGGCTCCCCTCCCGGGCTGCTTTGACCTGCGCCATCAGGCTCTGGTCGTACACCGGTTTGGAGATGCACCGAAAGACGCCGACCGGGGTCGGGAAGTCCGGCGGACCCATGCGGCTGAGCAGATAGGCCAGAGTCGGTTCGGCGGCGCTCTCGTCATGAACGAGCAGATTCTCCTCGCCGACGTCGCTGACGTTGACGACCTCGGGTGTCAAACCGTTCAGGCGAATGCCCTTTTCCATGGCCTTGCCGAAGAGCATCGGTTTGCCGTGCTCCAGGAAGAGCACGTGGTCCGCCTTGGTGTCCGGATCCGTCAGATGGGTCCAGGCACCGTCATTGAAGATCCTGCAGTTCTGGGCGATCTCCACCAGCGTGGCGCCACTGTGCTCGGCTGCACGTTTGATCACCGAGGCCATGTGTTTCTGAAACGTGTCAACTGTCCGGGCGATGAAGCTCGTCTCCGCGCCGATCGCCACACCGATGGGGTTGATGGGGTTCTCGATCGAACCGTCCGGACTCGATTTGGTTCTCTTACCGAACTCGGATGTCGGCGAGTACTGGCCCTTGGTGAGCCCGTAGATACGGTTGTTGAAGAGCAGAATATTGATGTCGATGTTGCGGCGCAATGCGTGCAGGAAATGGTTGCCGCCGATGGCCAGAGCGTCGCCGTCGCCGGTCACAACCCAGATCATGAGCTCGGGGCGGGCACACTTGAGACCGGTGGCCAGGGTCGGGGCCCGCCCGTGAATCGAGTGGATGCCATAGAGGTTCATGTAATAGGGGAAACGACTGGAGCACCCGATGCCTGAGATGAAGACGATGTTCTCGCGCG
>JAOZUP010000126.1 GCA_029938595.1 Thermoanaerobaculales bacterium
TCCGAGGTCGTCCTCGACCACCTGCTGTCCGCTCTTGTGGAGAGCTTTCGTTTGCGCAACGCCGACTCGGGACTCCATTTCGATCTCGCGCTCGCAGATGCCGACGTCGTTGTCTTCGCTTCCGCCGACCGCCTGACCCAGGCCATCGAAAATCTGATCGACAACGCGATCAGCTTTTCGCCCGAGGGGGGACGAATTACGATCGAATTGAAGGCTGACGCCAAGTCGGCCGAGATGACCATCGCTGACGACGGGCCGGGCATTCCGGACGAGCACCGGGACCGCATATTCAACCGTTTCTTCACCTACAGACCGGACGATGACACCGGTTCGAACCACACCGGGCTTGGTCTCGCCCTGGCACGCTCCATAGTCGAATCCCACGGGGGCACGATCACCTCCGAGCCACGCAGCGGGGGTGGAACAAAAATGGTGATGGTACTGCCGTTGGTCGAGCGCTAACCCACATCGCAAACACGAAGACACAAAGACACGAAGGAACCACAAAACCGACCACCCACCCAATATGCCCACAGATCACACAGATGAACACAGATGGCCTCTTCGACCGACTCATACGACCCACCGATCCGTTTTTTCTTAACGCAAACGCGCAAAGGACGCAAAGAGGTTATCGCCGACGTGATGCGTTTGTACCGGTGATTGACGGCGGAACTGCCGGCAATCGTTCGATCGCCGGCAACCGGAGGGAAGCACGTCGTCTCCGGACGCAGGCGTCCGTCGCAGCCGCGCTTCCCACCGGCCGACGCGCCGAGGGTGCGTCGGTTCCGCCTCCCCTCACACCTGTTCGGGACGGAGGGGCCCCTCCATCCAAAAAAAGGTGAAGGCGAGGCCTGCGCTCGTAGAGAGCGCAAGCCGGAGAACAGGGTAACGATGCCGATCGCTTGCGATAGGAGTCGTTGCCCTGTCCTCCGGTTCCCGGCCGTTGTCCGACGGCCGGGAACCTCGCCGGTGCAGAGATCTGGTGGCGTGCTCTCTGCGACTCGATTCCATCTGTGTTCATCTGTGTGATCTGTGGGCTTCTTGCGCTGGTGGCTGGGTAGTCTCCAGGCCTTTGTGTCTTTGTGTCTTCGTGTTTGCGATGTGCGTCCGGCTTCACCACCGTGCGGTTACGCCGTGGCAAGCGGGCGACTGTACGCCTACCTGATGCCGTAATCCTCGAGGCGTTCGAGGGGGAGGCTACGGCGGTACCACGGCGGGCGTCGGCTGCTGACGTTGCCTCCGTGAAAAATCTGCACCAGGTACGGTCCGGCGATGTCATGCACCCGGTAACGTCGTTCGAGTTCGGCGTGGTCGTGGGAAAACGGGTTACGGCCGCCCCGGAATGCCGCCAGCGGCGATGGTTCTCGACGGGAGTAGGCGCAGAGCTTCCCGGTGGATACGTCGTAGCGCAGGAATTTCCTCGTACAACAGACCTCGGCGTCAGCAGGGGCTGCCTCCACAGCGGCCAACCAATCCTCATGAATGGCGTCGTCGGAGTCCATGCGAGTCACAATCTGATCCGATGAACCACACCATCCTCGGTACCAATCATCCTGGTCAACCACCTCCACCCAGTTCAAATCTCCGGTTTGCTCGTCGATGAACGGTGCGCTTTGGCTTGAGCACAGGAGAATCGCCTGTACCCCTAAACGCCCGACGCTGGGAACGAAATAGGTTCTGAAAAGCTCCAGGCGCTCCCCGAGCCATTGACGATCGGCGTGGCAGTGCGCGTTGGCCGGATCCTGAGGGCGTGGAACCGAAAACCTGGTGACTATGACGTGGTTCATCGCTGGGAGTCTACAACGCCGCGATTTCATCGATTTCACGACATCGTACGTGAAGTGCTGGGTCGCCGCCCTGGATGACAGCGGCCCCCATCCAAACGGCGCGGCGACGGGAGGGGCCAGACCGCTTTTCGCATTCGTCTTTTCCTCGCTCGAGGGAAGTGATAGCATCTTGCGGCGGCGGTATCCGGGTCGGGCTCCTCCCCCACCCAACCTCCCACGAATCTCATGATGCGGCCCCGCGTCGACCGCGGGAGTCGCAAAAGAAGGGATGAACGAATGATCGTCGGAATCGTCAAAGAGAGCTTTCCGAACGAAGCCCGGGTCGCCATGGTCCCCGCTCTCCTGCCTCAGCTGGCCAAGGCCGATATCGAGGTCGTGATTGAGAGCGGCGCCGGTGATGCCGCGGGCTTCCTGGATGAGGAGTACACCGCCAAAGGGGGGAAGATTCTCTCCTCGCGGGCAGAGGTGTTCCAGACCGCGGATGTTGTGGCTCAGGTGCGCGCACTCGGCGCCAACCCGGAGCAGGGCAAGAGCGATCTCGAGCTTCTGCGCGATGGGCAAACAGTCGTCGGGATGTGCGAACCGCTGACCGGGGCGGAGTCCAACAACGCGATGGCTGCAAAGGGGGTCACCCTCTTCTCGATGGAGATGATGCCTCGCATCACCCGAGCCCAGAGCATGGATGTGCTGTCCTCGATGGCCACCATCGCCGGCTACAAGGCGGTCCTCATCGCCGCCAACGAGCTGCCCAAGATGTTCCCGATGATGATGACCGCCGCCGGCACCGTTGCGCCGGCCAGGGTCTTCGTGGTCGGCGCCGGGGTCGCCGGGCTGCAGGCCATCGCCTCGGCCAAGAAGCTCGGAGCGATCGTGCATGCCTACGACGTCCGCCCTGCGGTCAAGGAGCAGGTGGAAAGTCTGGGCGGTAAGTTCGTCGAGTTCGAGCTCGAGGCCGAATCCTCCGAGGACGCGGGCGGATACGCCAAGGAACTCGGCGAGGACTTCTACCGCAAGCAGCGGGAGATGATGCTGTCGGTGGTTGCCGCCAGCGACGTCGTCATCACCACCGCCGCGATTCCCGGCAAGAAGGCGCCGATCCTGGTCACCGCCGAAATGGTCCAAGGCATGCACCCAGGTTCGGTGATCGTCGATCTCGCCGCCGAACGCGGCGGTAATTGCGAGCTCACCAGGGTGGACGAGACGGTGGTCGAGGGGGGTGTCAAGATCATCGGCCCCGGCAACATCCCCACAACCGTCCCCTACCACGCCAGCCAAATGTACGCCAAGAACATTGCCACCTTCCTCCTCCACCTGGTGGACGAGGGCACCCTCAAAATCGACACCGAAGACGAAATTACCGAGGGAACTCTCATCACGCGGGGCGGAAAAGTCGTCAATCCGAGAGTTCTCGAGGCCATGGGCGCCTCGAACGAAGGGAGCAAGTGACATGAGTAGCCTCGTCATGCTCATCACGATCCTCGTGCTGGCGATCTTCGTCGGTTTCGAAATCATCACCAAGGTGCCGCCAACGCTGCACACCCCCCTGATGTCGGGGTCCAATGCTATCTCGGGGATCACCGTCATCGGCGCGTTGATTCTCGCCGGCGTGCTCGAGAGCGACCCGCAATTCAACCAGGTAGCCAAGATCATGGCGTTCGTCGCGGTGATCTTCGCCACCATCAACGTCGTCGGCGGGTTTCTGGTCACCGGCCGGATGCTCAAGATGTTCCAGCGGAAGTAGGCGGTTTTTCAATGGATATGCAAAACATCACCAACATCGTCTACCTCGTCGCGGCGGTCCTCTTCATCCTCGACCTTAAGATGCTCGCCCACCCGCGGACCGCGGTGCGCGGCAACCAGCTCGGCGCCCTCGCCATGGGGCTGGCCATCGTCGCAACCCTCGCCAGCGGCAAATGGGACTGGACCTACATCATTCTCGGCATCGGCATCGGCTCGCTGATCGGGGCCGTCGCCGCCACCAGGGTGAAGATGACCTCCATGCCCGAGTTGGTCGGACTCTTCAACGGTTTCGGCGGCGGCGCCTCGGTGCTGGTCGCGGGGTCGGCGCTGATCGCGACCTTCAATGCCGTCGGAGCCGGCGCGACCGCCGGCGACATGCAGATGAAGGTCGCTACGGTGCTCTCCGGCCTCATCGGCTCGGTCACTTTCTTCGGGTCGTATGTGGCTTTCGGCAAGCTGGCTGAGTTCCTGTGCGTCAAGTGGAAGCTCTACACCTGGCAGAAGATCATCAAGTATGGAACCTCACTGGTGGTTGCCGCCGGCGGTATCTGGTACGGGCTGAGCCTCGGCTTCAGCCCCCTCTCCATCGTGTTCATGGTGTCGATGCTGATGATCGCCGCCATGCTGCTGTTGAAGAAAGACCGCTTCCCCGGCATGAACCTGCTCAAGAGCCTGTCGGCAGCTGCTGCGGTCGCCATCGGCGTCATGCTGGTACTCGACCCCTCCAACACCGCTCTCTTTTGGGTTCTGGTCGGTGTGGCGGGCGTCCTCGGCGTGGTGCTCACCCTGTCCATCGGCGGGGCCGACATGCCGGTCGTGATCGCCCTTTTGAACTCGTACTCGGGCCTCGCGGCGGCCGCCACCGGATTCGTCATCAACAACACCGTGCTCATCATCGCCGGTTCGCTGGTGGGAGCGTCGGGACTCATCCTGACCAAGATCATGTGCAAGGCCATGAACCGCTCGCTGGCCAACGTGCTCTTCGGGACCATGGGACCGACCGCGGACACGCCCGACGCCGACGAGGTCTACAAGACCGTCAAGTCCGCCTCCGCTGACGAGGTGGCCATGACCCTCGAAGTGGCGCAGCGAGTGGCGATCGTCCCCGGCTACGGCATGGCGGTGTCGCAGGCGCAGCACGCGGTGCGCGAGGTTGCCAACTTCCTCGAGGACAAGGGCATCGAGGTCGAGTACGCCATTCACCCGGTGGCAGGGCGCATGCCGGGCCACATGAATGTTCTCCTCGCCGAAGCCGACGTGCCGTACGAGAAGCTCAAAGAGATGGAAGAGGTCAACGCGACCATGGATCAGGTCGACGTCGCGATCGTCCTCGGCGCCAACGATGTCGTCAACCCGGTTGCCCGCACCGATCCTTCGAGCCCGATCGCCGGCATGCCGATCATCGACGTCGACAAGGCACGGACGGTGGTAGTCATCAAGCGCAGCTTGAGCCCCGGCTTCGCCGGTATCCCCAACCCCCTCTTCGCCGCCGACAACACCCTGATGTTCTTCTCCGACGGCAAGAAGGCGATGCTCGAACTGCTGACGGCTCTCAAGGAGCAATGACGTCGTCTGACAACCGAAACCCGACCGCCCGCCCCACGGCGGGCGGTGTTTTTTTTGAACATGAGACGAGCGTTTCTGCCGGACGAGATGTGCCAGGCTCTTGATGCAGATCACCGGTGAGAATCACTCATCTCGGGTTCACACTTCCAGCGGGATAGGTGGATGGTTTGGTCCGAGCTAAAATCCCGAAAATGGCACGAGCACTCCACCTCGCAGTTTCGATTGTCTTGATAGGCACAGCCGGGCTCTGCCACGGCGCCGATCGGGTGGAGATCATCATCGACAACTCGGCTGCCATGTGGGGTGCGGTGGGCGGCAAGGAGCCGCGGGCCATCGCCCTACGGGAGGCGTTGGCGAGCTTCGCCGTCTCCACGCGCCTGCTCGATGAGGATCTGGAGATCGGGTTGCGGACGATGGGCGGCATGTACGAGCTGATCGACGACGGCGCCTGCGACGACACCACGCTCATCGTGCCGATCGGTACCGTCGAACCCACCCAGTGGCGCGAGGCGATCGGCGACCTCTTCCCGCGCGGCCGGCGACCGTTGGCCCTTGCCGTGACCGGAGCTCTGAACGACCTCTCCGATGCCGGCGGAAGGATCATCATCATCACCGCCGGAGGCGACGAGTGTGGCTCCGATGTCGCCACGATGCTGGCCGAACTCGCCAAGGAGAATTCCCAGGTTGAGGTCCGGGTCGTCGGCCTGTCCATGGATCGCACAACCGCCGCCACACTCACCGCCGCAACCCCCGTCCGAAACCTGTCAAACACTGGCGCCCTCCTCGACACCCTGCTCTGGGCGGCCCACCCGTCCGCGACCCCTCCCAACAAACCGATGGACATGGAAGTCCACCTGACCCGCGACGGGGAACCGGTGGCTGAGGCCGAGGTCACGTTTACCGCCGCCTTCCAGGAAGAGACCTGGACCGCCGACATCTCTGACGGCGCGGCTCGGATCCGTCTCCCGGCCGGCCGGTATCGGGCGAATCTCAGGGGACCGGATTTCGAGCCGATCGAATTTGCGGGCATCGTCCACTCCGCCGCCGGGGACGTGGCTGACCTGGCCCTCCAGTCAATCCCGCCCGTCACTCTCTCCGTAGCACCGGAACGCCCGGTTGCCGAGGGCAGCGCCCTGGTACAGTTCTGGGGCGCACCCGAGGGCACCGCATGGGTGACGATTGCCCCAACTGAAGTCCCTCTGGATGCATATCTCGTGCGGAGGGCGGTCACCGGCTCGTCGGGCATGGCGGAATTGAGACTCCCCGGTCTGACCAGAATGCTCGAAGCGCGCCTGATTCACGAAACGAGCTACGGCGTGTTGCAGCTCCTCGGACGGACCGAGTTTCAATGCAGAAGCGCGGCGGCAACGATCAAGTGTCCGAGAAAAATCGAGAGGGGTACGCCGCTGGACCTTTCCTGGAATGCGCCGAACCTGTGGGGAGATTTCATCACGATCGCGCTCGCAGACGGGCCGATGGAGGATTACGCCGCGTGCATTCCGACCGGGTCTGGAAGCCCCGTAGCCCTCGCCGCGCCGATCGTTCCAGGGGATTACAAGGTCCGTTACATCTCAAGTCTTGGGAAGATCCTCACGAGCTCCACCCTCAAAGTCTTCGAGGTTCTGGCAACTCTCGATGGTCCCACGGAAGTCTCTTCCGGCGAGGAGCTTGAAATCACATGGACGGGGCCGGACGGTCCCCAGGACTTTCTCAGCATCGCCGAATCCGGGGCGGAGAACGAAGCCTACCTCGACTGGGCCCTGACCGGCGAGGGAACTCCACTGCGCCTGCGCGCACCACGACGAACAGGCGACTTCGAGCTGCGGTACGTGAGAGCCGAGGATGGAGAGGTCCTGGCGCGACGGCACCTTAGCGTTGTGGCCGAGGCTGTGAGTCTCCAAGCGCCAGGGGAGGTCGAGGCCGGCTCCAGGTTCGTCGTGGAGTGGACCGGAACACCCGGAGACGGCGACTTCGTCGCGATCGCCAAGGAGGGCGCCGCAGCACGCAAACATCTCGACTGGTCGTACACGACCGCGGGTCGCCGTTTGACTCTGGCCGCACCATTCCGTCCGGGGCGCTACGAGGTGCGCTATGTCTCAGGATCGGAGGTCGAGATCCTCGCCCGGAAGACTGTGATGGTGCGATGATAGGGTGCCCCAACGGATTCGCCTGCATTTCTCATGGGGTTTCGTAACTCTACGGCGCAGCGGGCAAAATTTGAGATGGAAATGATCTCGAACCGAGGTAAATCGATGAGATTCAAGCACGTTCTTCTGATAATGCCGCTCCTGGCGGCGGCCACGCTCCACGCGGAGACCACGCCCCTGGCGCTCACCGCACATGTGGAATCACTTGGCAGAGGCAGCGACGGCACAGTGGTAGGCGCAGTCTTCCAGCTCGCACCGGAGGACCGCGAAAGGGCCGGGGACCGGGTGCGGGTGGTCACGACCCTGCACCTTGGCGATGAGATCGTGGACCGGCAAAGTGCGGTGGTGATCTTGGAGCCGGACGGATCTGCGATGCTGTATCGCGAGTGGGATCCGGGCACCTATATGCTTGTGATTTCGGTCTCATCCCTCAGCGGAGGTGTTTCGGGCGTGTGGATGGGCGAGATCGAGGTGACCGAAGCAACCGAGGACTTCGAGGCCCCCGAGGGCGCCCCGGTCGATGCCATCGCCCTCGACCTCACCCCCCCTCGTGAGGGCGGCGTTCATTTCGATCCTCCTCCGAATCTCGGGGGGCTCGGTGCCGTTCAGCTCGAGGTCTCCGCCCCAGAAAACACCGCCTCGGTCGAATTCTTCAACGACGACAAGCCTCTCGGACGCCGAAATCGCGCCCCGTGGACGGTGTCCATCCCTCTCGGCGAGATCTTAAAACGCACCCAGGTTCGCGCGGTAGCGCTCGATGCCGACGGGAACTATCTGGGTGAGGACGCCATTGTCCTCAACAACCCCTCCGGCCAGATCGGCGTCCAGATCCTGCTGGCGCCGGAATCGTCGATCAAGGACGGCAAGCGACCCATTACGATCGCCATCAGCGGCGGCAAGGACATTCAGCACGTCAGCCTCCACCTCGACGCCGATCTCATTGCGAGGTGGGCGGTCTGCCCGTGCGTCATCGATGTCCCGGTGGCGCGGCTGCAACAGGCGGCCATTCTTTCCGCCGAGGCGATCGACGCCCAAGGGACCCGCGGCGACGCGGTCTACACCCTCGGCGGCGGTGGCGGTTTCGTGGGCTCGGTGCGCGTCGAGCTTGTGGAGCTTTCGGTCGTGGTTCTCGACGAGCAGGGAACACCCATGATGGGACTCGAGGAATCCGATTTCACAATCATGGAAGACAATGATGAGGTGGAGATCGAGGGTTTCGGCACCACCCAGGATCTGCCGCTGTCGCTCGCCATCGCGGTCGACACCTCGGGTTCGATGATCGAGGACTTTCGGGCGGTCCGCACGGCGGTCCGCGGCTTCACCGAGGAGCTGCTCGAGGAGGGTGACCAGGCTGTCCTTATCCGATTTTCATGGGACGCAAAGGTCCAAGTGAACTGGACCGACAACATCAAGGCACTTGTCGGCGACCTCGACACCGTGCAGCCCGAGGGTGGGACCTCGCTCCACGACGCCGTGGTGCGCTCTTTGGAACAGTTCCGGGGCCGCCGAGGCCGCCAGGCCGTGGTGCTGCTCACCGACGGCGAGGACACCACCTCACGCACCGGCTGGGACACCGCAAAGAGGTTCGCCCACACCATGCGGATACCGATCTTCACGATCGGCCTCAGCGTCGGCAAGCTCAACTTCTCGAGCCGCAAGGTCCTCGGAGGGCTTGCCCGGGAGACTGGGGGCGAGGCCTTTTTCATCAAAAAGGTCGAGGAGTTGCCGGCGGTGTACGCCCGCATAGCCGAGCTCCTGAGATCGCAGTACCTCTTGTGGTACCCCTCACCCTCCGACAAGCCACCCGAGCAGTTCCGGGAGATCGAGGTCACGGTGGCCGACTCGACAGCAGTGGTCAAGACGATCGCAGGCTACTATCCGGGCAAGTAAACCCGAATTAGGAATTAGGAATTAGGAATTAGGAATGTCGCACTCCCGCGAAGATTTCGGATTTCGGATTTCGGATTTGACGTCCCGCAAACTGCACTCTCTGCCGGAAAGCCCCGGTCGGCGTGACACTGTTGCGGAGGGCCTCGTCGCGAGGACCGCGAGACGTGGCCAGCTGGTGCGCATTAGCGTGCCAGATGGCCGCGTATCGCGGGCCGTAGCAGAGGCCCGGAGCGACAGCGGCAGGGGCGGCGCAGCCGCCACGCCGACCTCGGGGGTAACAGGACTGAACCAGGCCCCGCGGAATCGCAGCGAAGCGGAGATTCCGCGATCGTGACGAGTTTGGGCTCTGGGTGCGTTTCTCCGACTGGAGCGAGGGAGGGATAGGCCGCGTTTCTCATCAGCTTTCGTCGCGAGGGCAGCGAGGTGCCGTGCCCAGCGGTGTTTTCGACCCGAGGGGCGCGGAGTCGTACTTGACAGTACGTCGAGCACCCCGAGGCGAGAAAA